>CAZQTJ010000009.1:0-2206 GCA_964596035.1 uncultured Cocleimonas sp.
GTCATTTGTGATAGTGCCATTGAAACCAGCGTCACTGCTTGGAAGGCTGCACAAAAAATATGGCAGGATATACCGCATATACTACCTTCAGAAAAACTAATGAATGATTTTCGCCAAGTACGCCCCTTGCTTGAGACGGGCTATGAGGCTATTTTGATTATGCGTTTATTACAACAAGGCGTTTCTGTTGCTTCTCTTAGTAATAATTACACAAAGTTATTAGAGCAGCTTATTCATAGCAATAAACTAAAGACTAGCGACTTAAAAAATCTATTTGGAGAAACCAGAGATCATTGGATTAAAGAAGACTTACACGAATGGTTGAAGATGAATCCTTTGTTCGCAGGTATCCAGCAGACTTTAATAAAACTAGAAAAAAACGCGTGGTATATCATCACAACAAAACAAGAGCGTTTTGTTAAATACATCCTGCAAGCCAATAATATTCATCTTAAAGATACGCATATCTACGGCATGGAAAGAAAAATGAGTAAGGCAGATAGTTTACTCAAAATAGTAAAAAAACATCCTAATAAAAATATCACTTTTATTGAAGACCGTTTGCCCACACTTGTTAATATTCATGCAAACAAAAAATTAAAAGCAATTAAATTATATTTAGCATCATGGGGTTACAATACTTCAGAGGATAAGGGTAATGCACGAAACCTTTCGATAGAGCTAATTGATATGCAGCAGTTTCATTCGATTTTTTGTCATTTAGTTTAGCCCTAATAAACTCAAATCTAAATATTGCTCTAAAGTATCGGCTAATAAGTCGATACCTTGCTCGCGTAGTGTATGGTAATCAGGTGTTTCAAGCTGCTCTAAACCTGCCCATGTCAGCAAGGCATCGCAGGCTGAAGTGTCGTCAAATAGACCGTGAAGATAGGTTCCTAATATTTGATTATCTACAGAAATCGCACCGTCACTTTTATCTGCAAAGTTAATAGCAGGTTTTCTTAGTGCTACTCCTGTACTAATTCCCGTATGAATTTCATAACCTGAGATAGTTGCTTGATTGCCTATATTGAGTTTCCCTGAGTGGCGTTTTAATAGCTTCTCTTTATGTAAACGTGTTTCAAAATCTAAAAGCGCAAAAGCAGAGCTGCTACCCGCGTCACCCTCTGTTGCATCAGGGTCATGGATTTGCGTGCCTAGCATTTGAAATCCACCACAAACACCTATAATTTTTCCGCCATAACGCAGGTGTTTTTGAATGACTTTATCCCAGTGATATTTCTTTAAAGCGTTTAAATCATCGCGTGTATTTTTACTACCAGGAAGAATTATCAGGTCGCAAGCTGGAATAGCTTTAGATAGCTCAATAAATTGCAGATTAACTTGTGGGTGCAAGCGCAAGGCATCAAAGTCAGTGTGATTACTAAGGTGAGGCAAGCGGGGGATAATGATATTAAATAAATCTTCTTGCGGGGAATTGCTTTGTAAATTGAGACTATCCTCCGCTTCTAAATACAGCGTTTTCAAATAGGGAAGAACGCCTAATACGGGTTTACCTGTGTGTTGCTCCAGCCATGCGATACCTGAGTCTAATAAGCTGACATCACCACGAAAGCGATTAATGATAAGCCCTTTTATACGAGCTTGTTCGGAGTCGGATAATAAAGCGAGTGTACCTGCTAATTGTGCAAAAACGCCTCCTCGCTCAATATCGGCTACCAAAATAACAGGGCAATCAACCGCTTCTGCAAAGCCCATATTGGCAATATCATGCTCACGTAAATTAATCTCGGCGGGGCTACCAGCACCTTCCACAATTAAATATTCATATTGTTGTTGCAAGCGTTGCCATGATGCTAAAACATAAGGCATGACGCGAGGTTTATAAGCATGATAATCACGCGCGCCCATTTGCCCACTGACTTTTCCGTGGATAATAATTTGTGAGCCTGTTTCTGAATTAGGTTTTAATAAAATAGGGTTCATATCGGTGTGGGCAGGTATTCCACAAGCTTGAGCTTGAACAGCTTGAGCGCGACCAATTTCTCCCCCATCAATCGTAACTGCGCTGTTTAATGCCATATTTTGAGGTTTAAAAGGGGCTACTTTTATACCGCGTCGTTGTAGCAATCGGCATAAGCCAGTGGCTATAGCGGTCTTACCCGCATCGGATGTCGTGCCTTGCACCATTAATGCAGGGGTAGAGAATAATGGCTCATTGCTTTGATTGTTGTTTGTATTCTTA
>CAZQTJ010000009.1:2306-7706 GCA_964596035.1 uncultured Cocleimonas sp.
AAGAGAATTGATAATTTAGGACAGTATGAACAAATGGAAATGAGTTATTTATTACTATTACCCGCAGTGGTGATGCTTGATGCTTTATTAGGTGAGCCACGACGTTATCATCCTCTCGTTGGTTTTGGTTATTTGGCAAATAAAGCAGAAGGTCAACTTAATAATAAGCGTATTACTTCAGGTGTGTTGGCGTGGTTTTTGTTGCTCATTCCGTTGCTACTTGTTACGTGGTTTTTATCGAGCTTATTTGGCTGGTGGTTTGACTTACTCGTAGGGTATTTGGCATTAGGTGCAAAAAGCTTATGGCAACATGGAAAACAAATACAAGTAGCATTAGATGCGCAAGATATAAATTTAGCCCGTGAACGTGTTGGCTGGATTGTAAGCCGTGACACCTCGGCGTTGAATGAAGAAGAGATTAGCAAAGCAGCGGTAGAGTCACTCTTAGAAAATGGCAGTGATGCTATTTTTGCAACCTTGTTTTGGTTTGCGATTGGCGGAGCAACAGGGGTGTTGTTATATCGTTTAAGCAATACGCTAGATGCCATGTGGGGGTATCGTACAGATCGCTTTCATCTCTTTGGTCGTTTTACGGCGAGAGTTGATGATATTTTAAACTGGATTCCTGCCCGTTTAACCGCTTTAAGTTATAGCCTTCATGGTGATTTTAAAACGGCGTGGCATTGTTGGAGAACACAAGGCATAAAATGGTATAGCCCCAATGCTGGTCCTGTCATGGCTGCGGGAGCAGGAGCTTTGGGCTTAAAGCTCGGTGGCGCGGCTATTTACGATGGTAAGTTAAAACCGCGTCTGGCGTTAGGAATAGGGCGTTCGCCAAAAGCTAGAGATATTACACGAGCTTGGAAAATGATTAGAAATTCAATGATAAGCTGGTGCTTTGTCGCTATTTTTATTGGATTGATATTTTGAATAGTATTTTGATTTCTCGCTTAAAAATCACCATAAGGGAGGGCATCTTTAAACACCATTAGCATAAAATATGAGATTCTTAGTCAGATTGGAGAGCGAAATCGTGTAAATTTTAAGGGAAGCATATAGATATATAAGAATATAAGTGTATACTTTATAAGTGATTACTTATGTTTGTCAGGTAACTACTGAATATATAAGTATAAAGTGGAATAATTCCATCTCGTTTTTACAGCATCGCCACTACAATAAAAATAAGGGATGTTGCTAATATTCGTCACTGATAGCCTGTATGGACACTTGATTTATTTGATTTATTCATTATCAAGTACCAACAGACTTTACTACTAAAAATAATAATAGGGGTTGTTAAATATGAAAATAGAGGAACTGTTACTTAGCGAGAGTGATTATAAAAAAGATGAAGGAGGAATTGGCGGTTCTGGAATGTATCGTTAATGAAGCTTAGCCCGCCACATAAATAATTTATGTGGCGGGCTGATGTCATAAGTAGAGTGGACACAATATATCTACTTATTTGCAGTGGTATCTTCAGATATATTTTCCTCAAAATAATAAATTCCTATACCCGCTCTTTTTGTCCCTGTCCCTTTTTCTGCATCAGGATTAGCGTCACGATCATATTGTCGCAACCAGTGATTAGATTTTTCTAGTAGCGCTTGACTATCTTTCCCTACCATCTCTTGAAAAGAACTTAAACACTCTGGCGGTAGGTTGTCATAAGAAACCTTGCGTTGAAAACGTAATGCTTCTTTTTCGCTAAGCATATTATGTCCAATTGTTTGAATTAATAAAGAAACATCGGTACCTAAAATAGTTATTACTTCATCTTCATCGCCAATGGGTAGATAAGCTCGACGCTGTAAACTTGCATATTTTCCATCAATAATTTCAATGGTGTTTGTTGATTCGAGTTCATCTAACATTGCTTTATAGGTCATATCGCCACTGTATCGACTAACAAGTGCCTCAAATGACTTTTCTTTGCCATTAATGACTAATACAGCAGGAAATCCTCCTGTAGTGCAAAACTCTTCGTCTTCTTGCCAGCCATTTATAACGCGTGTAGCACGGTTGTATTTTGCTGACACTGAGGTGGCTTCTGGTGATGTTTTGCGGAGTACAGCAACATCTTTGCGAGTTAGTCCTGTCATAATAGAAATTCTAGCAGTCGTGGCTTTTCCTTCTGTTTTGAGTAAGTTTTGTTCGGCAACAAAGACATACACTTGTTTCAATATTTGAGAAACTTCGCTATAGATTACGCCTTTGCTTAGTAGAATCTCGGTTAGAGGGAGGAGTAGCTTGTAATTCATCTGATAAAGTTTTTTATTCATAAATTGTGACTTTATTCCCAAAATTTAAATGGTTTCGATACAGACTTTTTCAACATAATGATAAGTTTTATATCGCTATAGTAGGTAAGTAGAGCAAAACTTTGATCTGTCATTATTCTGAATTCGTGAGTCTACGACAGTATGAAGAACAAGTTATTGATTCCACAAAGGGGGGCAAAATGCCTGTTTATCCACAGGGATAGTTGAGTGTAAACAGCTTACTAAATCTAAACGATCTAAGTAAAATGTACTATACAGTTTTTTATTAAAGTTGCTAGTTTTTTATACAAAAAATCATATACTAATAATGACTGAAAGTTAAAAATAAGTGCGATAATGTGGGAATCGACTTTGGATCGCAAGAGTGAAAGCTTGCAGCTTTATGGTGAAATTGACGGGTATTTAGGCTTTACGCTATTGCTAGTTTTTAGCCAGTGAGCTGTGAGAGCAGTAGAGCCGTTAGACTACAATAGAATAGGGGGGGGACAATCAATCTAACATTTGACGGACTTATTTTCTGATCTTTTACTTTGTCTTTAGCGCTTTATAGCTTGAGAGATAAAGCGCTAAAAATTGGAAAATACCGCCGAAGCTTTGTTAGATTGATTGTGTATCCCCTCCCCATTCTCAGATAGTCGTCAAGGACAGGTTCTTAAGCAGATGCATTTAGACTATTTGTCGCAATCATATTTTTTTGCATTGCAGAGGTTAAACTATCAATGTCTGACAATAGTTCATTTTCAGATTTTAAGTCAGATGCGAGCATACCTAAAATACGCTCATTATCAATATAGCGCATTCCATAACGCCCTTTGCTGCCATTGACAACAATTGTTCCAAGGGCGCCAAGATCAAGACCCTGCTTTAAGCCTTTGCCAAGACCTGATAGCGCTGCGGTTAATGCCGCGACTTCATGTTCTTTTTTTGTCTCGAATGTATTAACAAGAGGTAGCCCGTCTACTGTTGAAACGATGTAGTTTTTCATTGTATTGTCCCTTTTTTTTGTAAAATAATTAAGTGATTTTGTGTGTATTTTTAGGCAGCCATTTGCTGTGATGACTCTGCCCCCATTAACTCTTCACGAGCTTTTATCAGCATTTGATCAATTTCAGTAGAAATTAATCGTTCTAAAATAGCGCCATTTAAACCTGACGCCATATGAATTGCGTTTTTTTGAGTTGTGATAAAGCTTTCAACGGTCAAGCTAGATACAACTGCTTGTAATTTCTGCAATACAGCTAAGACTTTTATAGCTTCTGCTGTCTCTAAGTCTTGCAATAAACGTTCCTGTAAAAAGCTCATCATCCAGCCCCACATGCCCAGCATGGCAGCATTAGATATTTTATGTTTCACATGAACAATGCCGACAAACGTTTGCCATTGCCAGTAGTGGTCATCAAAGTTTCCCATCATGCTGACTTGATACCATTGGCGTAAAGTTTGTTCACGGGCTTTGCGCTCCTCAGCAGACAAGCTGTCTTTTAAATTATCATCGCCATACACGGCATCATAAAAGCCTGTAACTAATGCACTTTCATATGTCATCAGCAAATGGTTATGCTTTTTGATTAACAATCCATCTTGTTGATCAGGAACAATAGCCTGAGGAATAGATTTAAATATTTCTTGTGTTAGAGCTGATAGATTCATGTTGTACCTTTCTGTCTGTCTGTTTTTTCAACCAGTTTATTGATTAAAAAACAACCTTGTTTGTTGAAGTGGAGCGCATACTACTCCACAAAAAACATACCGTCTATCACTTTTTGGGATTTTTTTCCCATTTTGTATCTTGGTGTTTTTACAACATTTTAGGAATGAGTAAAATGTTAGATTTAAAGGGTATAAATAAGCTCCCAAAATGCGTAACATCGAGAGTCAATTTAAAATAAGCAAGGAAATAGATCATGCCTGTTAATCTTCAATCCCCAATGTCACTTCTTTCTGTAAAAGGATTCACTTTATCCGCAGTCGAGGCGAATATTCGTTATAAGGGTCGAAATGATTTGGTTTTGATTAAAATGGCAGAGGGCGGAACCGCCGCAGGTGTTTTTACGTTAAATAAGTTTTGTGCTGCTCCTGTTACCGTATGTAGACAGCACTTGAGGGAGAATACCTCACCTCGTTATCTCTTGATTAATGCGGGCAATGCGAATGCGGGAACAGGGGAGAAAGGCTTTAATAATGCCAAACAAACATGCGCTATGTTGGCTGATCTTGATAATTTAAGTAGCAATGATATTTTACCCTTTTCAACAGGCGTAATTGGAGAGCAGTTGCCACTTCCCCCTTTTGAGACCAGCTTACCGCAAGCCATAGAGCAACTTGCAGAAGATAATTGGATGCTGGCAGCGGAAGGTATTATGACAACAGATACTGTTGCAAAAGGTGTCAGTAAGCAAATAGAGATTGATGGTAAAACGATAACCATCACAGGTATTGCAAAAGGCTCAGGCATGATAGAGCCAAATATGGCAACGCTATTAGCTTATGTTGCTTGTGATGCCCGTGTGGAAGCGGAATTGTTGCAACACATATTGAATGAAGCGGTAGCCGACTCCTTTAATGCAATCACCGTTGATGCCGATACTTCAACTAATGACTCTTTGGTTTTACTCGCTTCGTCACAATCAGGCGCAGTCATTGATGAGGGTAATCGAGCTAAATTCCAGCAAGCTATTAATGCAGTGTGTCAGCAATTAGCACAAGCGATTATTCGTGATGCCGAAGGTGCAACAAAGTTTGTCACTATCAAAGTAGAGTCAGCACCTGATAGAGATTATGCGCGTGAGATTGCTTATACCGTCGCGAGGTCGCCTTTGGTGAAAACCGCATTATTTGCTAGTGATCCAAATTGGGGGCGATTACTCATGGCGATAGGTCGAAGTCATGTCGATGATCTTGATGTGAGTAAATTATCTTTATGGCTAGGGGATACACAACTACTAGAAGCTGGGGAACCACTAGCAAGCTATACCGAAGCACAAGGGCAAGTCGAAATGGATAAAGAGGAAATTACCATTCGTATTGCTTTGAATGCAGGGGATACTTCCGCCTGTATCTGGACATCTGATTTATCACACGAATATGTGACGATTAATGCAGAATATCGTAGTTA
>CAZQTJ010000009.1:7806-13295 GCA_964596035.1 uncultured Cocleimonas sp.
GGTAGATAATTCAAAAAAATAATACGACCTATAAGTACTCCGTCATGATGATCTCTTTTATTAATCGTTTTGCTCTTTCCTTAGCACTGTTAGTAACACTGTTATTAACAGCGCCTATGCTTTTTTCTGCGGAAGAAGAGATAAAAACGGATGCCATTATCCAACCATTACCTTTGCGCCTTACGCCTATGTGGTGGGATCAATTTGGTAATGCCAATCATAGTGATCTAAAAGTTCGTATCGAAGCGTTAAAAAGAGAGCTTAATTTAATCAACCAGCCAGAAGAAGCACTCAACTTAGTCTCACAAGTCATCGCTTTACTTGATCAGTACGAGGCAAAGCGAAATACACCTCTTCCCGTAAAAGATACCGTAAAAAATGAAGAAAGGCGCTCGTATTTTCTCGATGATATTTTCAACCTTATCCAGCAGCAAAAAAGTACATTGTCGGATTTACAATTATTAAAAACAAACATCGAGGCATTAGATGATGAAATCAAAGTAGCGGATGTTGAGCTTAATAAAATAAAACTTCAATACCTTAAAAAGAAGTCTGTTGATACTGAAAAACTAATATTAGGATTAACTTGGATTAAAGCACGTTTAAATCTCTCATTACTTGGTCTAAGTAAAAAAACACTCGCATCACAAGAATCATTACTAAATGAAAAAAGAGTCGCTTTGAGTGAAGAAAAAGAGTCGGCTTTAGACTTGCTGGTGGTGACTCAAAAACAAATTAAAGATTCAAAGCTACGCGGTGATTTATTAGAAAGTAAAATCAAAGAACTTGCTAATGATTTGCAACGTTTAAAAGCAAAGGAACGTGCTGTTAGTGCGATAGATGACGTTTCAACGGCAAGAAAACAACTACTCTCTTTACAAGTATTAGAAACATCTGCGCGTCTTAAAAAAGCCACAACAGAACGTTTAACTTATCTTTTAACTAGGGATATAGATCTATTAAACAATGACTACTCAGAAGTTGCGCGACGTAAAATTCGTGAGCATTTACAGCAAGGACTATCTTATATAAAAGAGATCTCAGAGTGGAGGAAAGATGCGGGTAATCGAGTAGAAAAAGAAGAAAATGTTATCAACTCATTGCAGACATTAGTCAGTGATGAAGCAGAAAAAAGGCGTACTCGACAGCGTTTAACGGCATTAAAAAAGGTGTATCAGCAAGGTGTTGAGTTAGAAAGTAAGCAAGAAAAATTAACATTATTGACGACTATTTTAGATGACCAGCTAGGTAAAACGGCTCACGGAGCCGCGATTTTAGTGGAGAAGGCTGATGAGACCTTGCGTAAAAGTTGGGATAAAATAAAAAAATGGGTTGATACATCGTTGTTTAGTATTAGTGGTACGCCTATCACACCGTTAGGAATGCTTCACTTTTTAATTATCGTCTTTATTGGCTGGCTACTTTCTCGTTTGCTTTCGCATACCATTCATAAAGTAAACTCGCGTACTCATGGGGGAATGCAAGCCTCTTCCGTTAAAACGCTAAGTCGTATCACCAGTTTTGTGTTAGTGGGAATTGCGCTATTAATTGCTTTTTCTAGTTTAGGTATCGATGTTACCAAATTGGCGTTAGTTGCCAGTGCGCTCAGTATCGGTATAGGTTTTGGTTTACAAAATATTATCAATAACTTTGTTTCTGGCATCATTTTGATTTTTGAACGTAGTATGAAAGTGGGTGATTATATTGAGTTTGCTGATGGTATGCGGGGAGAAGTGCGAGAAATAAATATACGCAGTACCGTTATCAATACGAATAATAATATCGATGTGATTGTGCCTAACTCGGAATTTGTGAACAATAGCGTGACTAACT
The DNA here is from genome assembly GCA_964596035.1 of uncultured Cocleimonas sp. Classification (GTDB taxonomy): domain Bacteria; phylum Pseudomonadota; class Gammaproteobacteria; order Thiotrichales; family Thiotrichaceae; genus JAGLBW01. The sequence goes on from CAZQTJ010000009.1 coordinate 9,640, forward strand.
GGACAATGAATGAGCGTTTTTTACGTATCAAAATACCTTTTGGTGTTGCTTATGGTTCGGATAAAGATTTAGTACGTCGCATTGTAATTGATGCCGCATTATCACTACCTTACACCTTAAATTTAACCGAGCGACAATACCCGCAAGTACGTTTGTCAGCATTTGGAGAGAGTAGCTTAGATTTTGATTTAGTCGTGTGGATTAAAGCAGAATGGGCAAACCGCCCAGGGCGAGTAAAGGCGGCTTACAACTGGGAGATTGAAACCACTTTGAGTAATCATAATGTTGAAATTCCTTTTCCTCAGCGAGAGATTAGGGTTTTACCACAAGGAGCAACAGATTTAGATTTAACGACTTAGACTGCAAACGTTAGCTTGGTCTGGCTAAAAACTCACTCATAATGAATAAAATCCTTTGTTAATCAGTAGCATGTGCTATGTGTCGGTAGTGAAGCTATGGATTCAGGCTTAGATTACTTTTAGTCATTGTTAATTCAACGTTTTTTACTATCTTATGCTAAGGTTATAATGTTCATCAATCAAATCATCATAACAACCGAGAACACTATGTTAATAAGTAATTTAGAAATTTTACCCAACCAAACTATCACCAAACATCTAGGTTTAGTACAAGGTAGTTCGGTTCGTGCAAAGCATGTGGGGCGCGATATTATGGCAAGTATAAAAAATATATTTGGTGGTGAGCTAAAAGGCTATACCGAGCTGTTACAAGAGTCACGTGAAGAAGCGATGCAACGCTTACAGCAACAAGCCGAGGCGGTTGGTGCAAATGCGATTCTGAATGTGCGCTTTTCCACGTCTAGTGTGGCGCAAGGTGCGGCTGAAATTTATGTGTATGGTACGGCTGTTATTATTGAAGAGCATTAATTATGTATCAACTTATCTTTATTTTTGCTCTGCTGATCATTGCTTATTTTGTCGGTTCGCATATCGAGAAAAAACATTATGCATCCATTATCGAAAGAGAGAAGCAACTCAATCGTATTCCTGCGATTGCAATGAAAACACCACCTCAGGCAAATTTTCAACAACAGCTTGTCTTGGGTAGCGTGACGATTTCAGTTGATTACTTCAAACGTTTTTTAACGACCTTGCATAATTTTTTTGGTGGGCGCGTGACTTCGTATGAAACTTTATTAGATAGAGCGCGGCGTGAGGCTTTGTTACGCATGAAAGAAAAAGCGGTAGCACAAAATGCGAGCTTAATTCTCAATGTGAAATATGAAACAGCCTCTATCTATAAAGGAAAGGGGAATAGTATTGGGTCGGTAGAAGTTTTAGCCTATGGTACTGCAATGATTCCTGCTAAAAGTGGCGATTAACTCCTATGGCAAAAAAGCAACCCTTTTATAATAACCCTGTTATTCCCGAAGGCATTAATACGTCGAAGTCCCATCCTATTGCAACCTTTCTTAAACTCTTTACTGCAATCGCTATCATTCTTGTCCTTAGTGCATGGCTGTTAGGAAAGTCAGGCGACTATCTTGCGTCTTTAGTGCCTTATAGCCAAGAAGTAGCATTAGCGGATGTATATGAAGCACCTGAAAATAATGACTCTGATATACAGCTCTATTTAGAAAACTTAAGCGAATATCTCAGTGACGCAATGGAGCTTCCTGATGGTATGGAAATTCACCTTCATTATGTTAATGAAGAGGTAGATAATGCCTTTGCAACCATTGGCGGACATATTTTCATTTACAAAGGTTTATTAGCAAAGTTATCCAGTGAAAATGCGATAGCAATGGTTATTGCGCATGAAATAGCGCATATAAAACACCGTGATCCGATACGATCTCTAGGTCAAAACTTAGCAATATCGACAGGATTTGCTTTGTTGCTCGGTCGGTCGAATGTGAATTTACTTGGTTCAGCGGGTTTATATACACAGCTAAAATTCAGTCGCGATATGGAGTCTTCAGCCGATAAAGAAGGTTTACAGGCATTGGTTAAAACCTACGGACATGCAAGTGGTGCGACTGACTTATTTAAAGTATTGATACAACTTAATAAGGATGAGCTTATTAAAGAACCTACTTTTTTTGTCACTCATCCCTTGGGAAAAAATAGAATAAAGCAGATAGAAATGCTTGCTAAAGAGAATAACTGGGCGATTGATAAAGCAACAAAAGCATTGCCTGAATATTTTACAAAATGGCTGGAATCAGAAGATGAAGATTAAGTAGGTGGTCGTCAATAGCTATAGTCCAGACACAAAAAAGCCTCATATTAATATGAGGCTTTTAAGTGTTAACGGGTTTAGGTTATAAGCTCCAGCGTAACTCTACTTTGCGTCGCCCCCACCTATAAGCTTTATTTAAGTCCTTTCCCATATAAATATCTATCTTCTTTTTCCAGCGTTTATTCATTTTATCAAGCACTAAATATTCACCTGATAGCCCTTTTATGCGGACTTTAGTGCCATGCTTTAAGCCATATACGTGAAGTAAGTCACGAGATACGGCTATCGCCTTCATTCCTGGGCGTAATCTATCCCCCCATGCGGCAATATTCGGTGAGTTGTCTGTTTGTGCTACGTGAGATGTATAGGCGGTAGCCGTTACTTTCAGTACATTGGTATGATTTGCTTTGGGTTTTATATTTCTTGATTTAAAGCGTACAAAACTAGAGCGAAGCCCTATATAGCGTTTCTTTTCAATTTTCTTTAATTGCTTTTGAATCTTGGCAACTTCGCCGCGCGTGGTTGAGTTGATAGAATGATTGCTATGGTTTCTATTTGGAGATGCAAAGCTAGTATTGCTGATGATGCTAACAGTAAAAAGTACGATAGAAGTCATCAGTTTAAAAGAGCGTTGAATGTTCATATGTGTTTGCCATCCCTCATGTTGAGGGCTAGTTAATAATGCGCGCATATTAGCATATACTTATTTACTGATGGAAGAATAATCGGCAATTAATCCGACAAAAGGGTCTGGGAGAATAAGCTCATGATTTCAAATAGAATTTTTCTTTGAAAAGATATTGTTTTTAATTATTCATATGAAATATAGATAAAAAAGCAGTGTTTAGATGATAAAACTCCTCATCATTTAGGGGTAAACCAATACGAATAGCAGAGGGCATGTCAAAAAAACGCACCCAAATTCCTTGCTTCGCCAATTGATGTTTTAATTGTTTTGCTTGAACGTGTGGGAGGTAGCAAAAATAGTGACTACTATGAATATTTTTAAAATAGCGAGATAGCATGATATGAAGCTTATTGCTTTGTAGGGCTAAATTTTTTCTGCTTTCCTTTTGCCACTGTTTGTCAGAAAGTGCTAAAGCGCCTATCCAACGAGCAGGGTGAGAGACTGCCCATGGTCCTTGCATTGATTCAACTTTGTTTAAAATTTTATATGGTGCCGCGATAAAGCCAAGCCGTATGCCTGCCAAGCCAAAAAATTTACCGATTGAGCGTAATATAATTAAACCATCAGGTAGTTGTTTGTATTGAGTTAGTAGGCTTAACTGCGGGGTGCTATCGATAAAGGCCTCATCAATAATAAGCCAGCCATGACGAGCTGATAACTGTTGATGCCAATACTGTAAAGTTTTTAGTGACCAAAGGTGTGCGTCAGGATTGTTTGGATTTATCAGTAAAAGTACATCGACAGAGGGAAGATATTTTTCAACCTC
>CAZQTJ010000009.1:13395-17030 GCA_964596035.1 uncultured Cocleimonas sp.
TTGGGGTTTATTCCCGTCGATAAGTCAACCCAACTTTCCAATGGGATATTGTAAAGCTTGGATGCTTCGCGCAAGTTGCCGCCGTGTTTTATTTTTTTACTCACGGATACCGCTACGACAATGCCCAATCAACCGCAGCTAAGGCGTGTATCTCAGTCGTATCAAATAATTTAACGGGAGTATCTTGTGGTTTAATTAATAAAGCTATTTCAGTACAGCCAAGAATAATGCCCTGAGCGCCTTGCTCGGTCAATGTATCAATAATGCGTAAATACTCATGCCGAGAAGCATCCTCAATACGACCTAAACAGAGTTCCTTATAAATTACTTGATGGACTAGCTGTCGATCTTGAGTGTTTGGTACGACGACATCAAGTTGGTATTTGTCAATTAAACGTCCTTTGTAGAAATCCTTTTCCATTGTATAGGCAGTACCCAGTAGGGCTATTTTATCAATGCCTTGTTGTTTGATTTTTTGAGCGGTCGCATCAGCAATATGTAATAAAGGTATGTTAATTGATGCTTGCACTTGAGGCGCTACGAGATGCATTGTATTGGTACAAATTAAAATACACTCCGCGCCTGCTTTCTCTAAACTTTGCGCTGCATGACTTAAAGTATGGGCTGTTTTTTCCCAGTTACCTGCCTGTTGATAGGCTTCAATCTTTGCAAAATCAACACTGTAAAGGCACAACTCAGCAGAGTGTAATCCACCGAGTTGTTTTTTTACTGCCTCATTGATTAAACGATAATAACTGGCGGTAGACTCCCAGCTCATTCCACCAATCAAACCTATTGTTTTCATTTGTTATGTCTCAGTGGAAGTAGTATTTTTTTAGTGAGTCTGATGACTTTTGATAACGGTCGTTATCACATCATTTTTCTCTTTATGAATGATTTTTACAGGCATATAGCCTAGTTCTTTTGCTAGCCAAAACGTTGTCGAACGTTTGTTTCCTGAACGAACGACACTTACTTTTGTCGTGGTAAACTTTCCTGACGGTGTTGTGAGTAGTTCTTCACCTAAGCGTTTAAAATTATACTTTTTTAGCTCACCTCGTTCCATTACATTATAACTTAATGTGGGCTTTTTCTTGGTAATATCATTAGCCAATGCTAACTCAAGTGAGGCTCTATCCAGTGTGCCGTTAGGAAGCTTTATATTATAATGATGATTTTTATAGCTACCTTTAGCATTTGCACCTGTAAAGCGTGTCGTTTCAGTGCGTGAATTGCTTCGTGTGGATTGTGAAAAATAATACTTTACAGGACTGAGCTTGTCACCTTGAAAAGTTCCATCCACATTTTCTTTAATGACCGCCTTAGTAATGAGTGCTGCAAAGCCTTTAGCTTGTGTATTTTTATAGTAATGGTATTGGTTGCCTGCATAACGTAAAGTAGATTTCATATCACCTAAATACAAAGATCCTTTGTGTACGCTATAATTTGCAGTTAAAGATGCAGGTAAAGCGAAAATCGATTGACTGAATAGCAAGACAGTAGCGCCTATTGTTAATGCCATTTTTTTTATTGTCTTCATATTTGTTCTCTCTCTAAAATGATGGAAACGCGAAAAATAAGGTGATTTATTTCTAGCATGTTGTTTAGCTAATGACCTAAACTAGGAGATAGAAGTTCCATCGGAAGGATTGATGGTCAATAAGTAGTGTTTAGAAAACTTGATTTATAGTGATCTGACACAATCTTAAGAGTAGTAAATTTTACAGAATAAATAATGGAGAACAAATAGCCGTGAGTATAGTTCAGTTAAGCGATGACACTTTTGAAGCTGAAGTTTTAAATAACAGCCTGCCAGTATTAGTTGATTATTGGGCTGAGTGGTGTGGTCCTTGTAAATCAATTGCCCCTTTTTTAGAAGCGGTCGCAATAGAGTATAGCGATAAAGTTGTGATTGCCAAGTTGAATATTGATGAAAACTCTGGAACACCGCCAAAATATGGTATTCGAGGAATCCCTACCTTGATGCTGTTTAAAAATGGCGAAGTAGAGGCGACAAAAGTAGGCGCTTTGAATAAATCACAATTGACTGCTTTTTTAGATCAAAATATTTAATCGCTCAATTTTATTTTTAAGAATACTCTCCACTAATGGAGGGGGTTCTTTTATTTTTCGTATCTATTATTAGCTCTTTTTCTATACCATCCTCCACTGGACTATTAGAAAAGTGCATGTTATCTTTGGGCTAAGTCACAACCCCTAGGCTTAAAGCCCTGCTAAGTGAACTCTTTCATCCTGTCATTTCTGACGGTGAATTTTCAAATATCATAATTGCTAAAGATCCCCTTTCGGACTCTATCTATTATTGTTTTAAACACATCATCCAATCACGTAAAAACCCAATCCATGAACCTTACTGAATTAAAGAATAAATCTCCTTCTGAAATTTTATCTATTGCAAAAGAATCTGGCGTAACAGGTATGTCGCGCGCTCGCAAACAGGATGTCATTTTTGCCATCCTTAAAGCACTCGCCAAAAAAGGGGAGGACATACACGGTGATGGTACTTTAGAAATTCTTCAAGATGGCTTCGGTTTTTTACGTTCGGCAGATAGTAATTACGTAGCTGGTGCGGATGATATTTACGTGTCACCTAGTCAAATACGTCGTTTTGGATTGCGTACAGGCGACACAGTTGCAGGAAAAATTCGCACCCCAAGAGATAACGAGCGTTACTTTGCACTATTAAAAGTAGATCAAATTAATCTTGAATCGCCTGATAATGCACGTAACAAGATACTGTTTGAAAACTTAACACCACTGCACCCTGATGAACGTATGCGCATGGAGCGTGGTAATGGTAGTACCGAAGATATAACGGCTCGTGTTATCGATATTGTTGCTCCATTAGGTAAAGGTCAGCGTGGTTTGATTATCGCGCCACCAAAGGCTGGTAAAACCATGATGTTGCAAAACATCGCACAAAGTATCGCAACCAATCATCCTGATTCTTACCTTATCGTTCTACTCATTGATGAGCGTCCTGAGGAGGTAACGGAGATGTCACGTATGGTGCGAGGCGAAGTTGTATCATCCACCTTTGATGAGCCTGCTACACGTCATGTACAAGTCGCAGAAATGGTCATCGAGAAGGCTAAACGGCTGGTTGAGCATAAACAAGACGTTATTATATTGCTCGACTCTATTACCCGTTTAGCGCGCGCCTATAATACCGTTGTTCCATCATCAGGCAAGGTCTTAACGGGTGGTGTTGATGCAAATGCTTTGCATCGTCCAAAACGTTTTTTTGGTGCGGCGCGTAATATTGAAGAAGGTGGTAGCTTAACTATTCTAGCGACGGCTTTGATTGACACAGGTTCTAAGATGGATGAAGTCATCTATGAAGAATTTAAGGGTACAGGTAACTCAGAAATTCATTTAGATAGACGCATTGCTGAAAAGCGTGTTTTTCCTGCAATTAATGTTAATCGTTCGGGAACACGTCGTGAAGACTTATTAGTCAGTGAAGATGAATTACAGTCTTTATGGGTATTACGTAAATTCTTACACCCAATGGATGAAGTTGAAAGCATGGAGTTTTTATTCGAGCGTTTACAAGGAACGATGACGAATGAAGAGTTTTTTAATGCAATGAAAGGCTGATTTCTTTCTGCTTA
>CAZQTJ010000010.1:0-16023 GCA_964596035.1 uncultured Cocleimonas sp.
ACGTTTTGCCATACGTGAAGGTGGTCGCACAGTAGGTGCGGGTGTTGTTGCTAAAATTATTGAATAATTAATTAGTTGCAACTGTCACCTTTTTATAAGGAACAGGGAGGGTGAAATCTCTCTGTTCTTTTGTTTTTTCAGAAAGTATTTGAAAAATAAATATAGGCTAGTAGCTCCAATTGGTAGAGCACCGGTTTCCAAAACCGATTGTTGGGGGTTCGAGTCCCTCCTAGCCTGCCATTTCTGAATCTGTTTTATTTTAAGTCGAAATTAATTTTGACCTATCTCGGGGAAAAATTTCACATGTCATCCAAGGCAGAAAGTACAAGCTCAGTGTTAGATACTGTAAAACTATTAGTGGCTTTGTCATTGTTGGTTGCTTCAATTGTGGGTTTTTATTATTTTGAGGAAGAGTCTTTATTATACCGAGTTTTAGGTATGCTCGCCGTTGTTGGGTTGGGTGTATGGGTAGCTCTTAGTACTTCAAAAGGTAAAGGGTTGCTAAATTTTATGTCGGGAGCCAGAACAGAAGTTCGCAAAATGGTTTGGCCTACTCGTGCGGAGACGATGCAAACAACTTTGATGGTTGCTATTATAGTTATTTTGCTGTCGATCTTTCTATGGATTGTAGATATGTTGCTTGGTTGGGGCGTTAAGGCGCTACTGGCAACTGGAGGTGGTTAGATGTCGATGCATTGGTATGTAGTACATGCTTATTCTAACTATGAAATGCGTGTGAAAGCTGCGCTTGAAGAGCGTATTGAGCGTTTGGGATTGCAGGATTTTTTTGGTGCTATCATGATCCCCACTGAAGAAGTGGTAGAAATGCGTGATGGTGAAAAAAGAAAAAGTACGCGTAAGTTTTTCCCTGGCTATGTGTTGGTGGAAATGGAAATGAACGATGAATCTTGGCAGCTGGTTAAAAATACTCAGCGAGTTTTAGGATTTATTGGTGGTAAAAGCGATAGTCCCGCTCCTATTTCTGATAAGGAAGTGGCAGCAATTATGGGGCGCATGGAAGAGGGTGTTGATGCTCCTCGTCCAAAGGTTCTTTTTGATGTGGGTGAAGTTGTTCGCGTTAAAGATGGTCCTTTTGTTGATTTTAATGGTGTCGTTGACGAAGTTAATTACGACAAGAGCAGGCTGTTAGTAGCTGTGCAAATATTTGGTCGCTCAACACCTGTTGAATTGGAATTTTTTCAGGTCGAGAAGTTGTAATAAAGTCTTTTCGATGGAATTTGTATCATCTGGTTTTGGGGAGTCGCAAGACGATCGTACCCATGGAGTATAGATAATGGCTAAGAAAGTAGAATCATATATAAAGCTGCAAGTGCCTGCAGGCAGTGCTAACCCAAGTCCACCAGTAGGGCCTGCTTTAGGGCAGCATGGTGTGAATATCATGGAGTTTTGTAAGGCGTTTAATGCGGCTACGCAAAGTGTGGAGCAAGGGCTGCCAATTCCAGTCGTTATTACTGTTTACAGTGATCGTAGCTTTACTTTTGTAACAAAAACACCGCCAGCATCTGTTTTGTTGAGAAAAGCAGCAGGTATTGAGAAGGGTAGTGGTGAGCCAAATACTAAGAAAGTTGGCACGGTTACTCGTGCTCAATTGGAAGAGATTGCAACGACAAAAGAGCCTGATTTGACATCTGCGGATATGGATGCAGCAGTACGTACGATTGCGGGTACTGCTCGTAGCATGGGGTTAGAGACAGAGGGTGTTGAGTGATGGCTAAGTTAAGCAAGCGTCAAAAAGAAATTAGTGAAAAGGTTAATCCTGATGAGTTGTATCCAGTTGATGCGGCTTTCGCTCTTTTGAAAGAACTTCCTGGTGCGAAGTTTGTTGAAAGTGTTGATGTTAGTGTGAACTTGGGGGTTGATCCTCGTAAATCTGATCAAGTAGTGCGTGGTTCTACTGTATTGCCTAACGGTACTGGTAAAACAGTTCGTGTTGCAGTATTTACACAAGGTGATAATGTCGAAGCTGCAAAAGAAGCTGGTGCTGATGTTGTTGGTTTGGAAGATTTAGCTGACGAAGTGAAAAAAGGTAACATGGATTTTGATGTTGTCATCGCAAGTCCCGATGCTATGCGAGTAGTTGGTCAGCTAGGTCAGATATTAGGTCCTCGTGGTTTAATGCCCAACCCAAAGGTTGGTACAGTTTCTCCTGATGTTGCTGGTGCGGTAAGAAACGCTAAAGGGGGGCAGGTAAGATATCGTACAGATAAAGCTGGGATAGTTCACTGCCGTATTGGTAGTGATGAGTTTGAAGCAGATGCTTTAGCTGAAAACTTGAATTCACTACTGGTAGCTTTAGTTAAGGCAAAGCCTAGTTCCGCAAAGGGAGTTTATTTAAAGAAAATTACTGTTTCTACAACAATGGGTCCAGGTTTAACTGTAGATCAGGCAAGTCTTTCTCTATAAGTAGAATTTAGGCGCTGTGTTGTTGGAATATAAAACACTTTAGCTTTTTAGTTGAGGTGATAATAAATATAACGTTTATTTTTTTTGCGTTGTAATGAAGATATGCATTGCTTGTATGTCGTCAAAGACCGTAGGTGTTCTTTAGTTTAGAGCTTAATTATATTTTTATTGCCTGCGTAGGCGGCGTAACCAAAGTCAGTTGTGATTTGGTAGCGTCGTTATTTTTTGCACTGATGTGGTTTTTATAAGCTGCGGATAGTGTTTGATTAACGGTGGTTTTTGCTACCGAAATAAAGAGGTGGATGCTGTGGCGTTAACTTTGGCAGACAAAAAACAAATTGTCTCTGATGTTGCTGCGGTAGCTGCAGATGCTCATTCCGCGGTTGCTGCAGAGTACCGTGGATTAACAGTAGGTGAAATGACAGACTTACGCGTAAAAGCGCGTGAAACTGGAGTTTATTTACGAGTAGTGAAGAATAATTTGGCGAAAATAGCCGTAGCTGATACAGATTTTGCTTGTATGAGTGATGGTTTTGTAGGTCCTTTGGTGTTGGCTTTCTCTATGGAAGATCCAGGATCAGCGGCTCGTTTGCTGAAAGACTTTGCTAAAGAGCACGATAAGTTGGAAGTAACTATGCTTTCCGTTGGTGGAGAGTTGCTTGCTGCTTCAGATATTGATCGTCTGGCTAAATTGCCTACACGTGATCAAGCTCTAGCTATATTGGCTGGAACATTGAAAGCGCCTGTAGAGAAGCTAGTTCGTACAATGAATGAAGTCCCAGGAAAACTTGTTCGTACTGTTGCTGCTGTGCGTGAGCAAAAAGAGGCTGCTTAGTCTAATTTTGTTTCATTCAGATATACATTGCTCGGCATGTGGCTGGGCTAAATTAAATTAAACTGACTTAAGGTTTTAGGAGAATACAATGGCTGTTTCTAAAGATGAGATTCTAGAAGCGATTGCTAGCATGAGTGTGATGGAGGTTGTTGAACTAATCTCTGACATGGAAGAAAAATTTGGTGTTTCAGCTGCTGCAGCTGTAGCAGCAGCTCCAGCGGGTGGTGGTGATGCGGGCGGAGATGCTGCTGCTGAAAAGGACGAGTTTGATGTAGTAATGACTGGTTTTGGTGAGAAGAAAATTGCTGTAATCAAAGTTGTTCGTGGTATTACAGGTCTTGGTCTAAAAGAAGCTAAAGCAATGACAGAAGGTGTTCCTTCAGTTGTTAAAGAAGCTGCCTCTAAAGACGAAGCTGCAGATATTCAAAAGCAATTGGAAGAAGCAGGCGCTACTGTCGAGTTGAAGTAATACGTGTTTGCGATTAGGAATTTGATTTTCTAATCTTTAGGCTGGCAGTGTTTCACTGTCGGCCTTTTATCGCTTAATTATTTGATGAAATTTAAAATGATTAAGTAGAGAGAGTTACTACTTAAAATGATTTATTGTTGCGGTATGTCGTTTTAAGTAGTTGCTCCCAGCGGGATATAATCAAATTATCCCCTATTCTTCATAAGAATCACCCTATATTTGACAGGTGGTATCTTTGTGAAAAAAATACCGTTGTTTAGACGAGGAAACACGATGGCTCTTTCTTTTACTGATAAGAAGCGTATCCGTAAGGATTTTGGTAAACGTCCACAAGCGTTAGATATACCTAACCTATTGGAAATTCAGTTGGCATCATTTCGTCAATATTTGCAAACAAATATTCCTTTAGATGACCGTAAAAACAAGGGTCTTCATGGGGCTTTTTTGTCGGTCTTTCCTATCGTAAGTTATTCTGGTTTTGTACAGTTGGAATATGTTGACTACAATGTCGCGCCACCTGTTTTCGATGTTAGAGAATGTCAATTGCGCGGTCTAACCTATGCTTCATCTTTGCGCGCTACATTACGTCTGGTTATTTATGATAAAGATGCACCCAAAAAGACTAAAGTTGTTAAAGATATTAAGGAGCAAGATGTTTATCTAGGTGAGATGCCTTTGATGACGGACAGAGGCTCTTTTGTTATCAATGGTACTGAGCGAGTTATTGTTTCTCAATTGCATCGTTCCCCAGGTGTTTTCTTTGATCATGATAAGGGTAAGTCAAATACCGTTGGTAAGTTACTGCATAATGCGCGTGTGATTCCTTATCGTGGTTCTTGGTTGGACTTTGAATTTGATGCGAAGGATGGCGTTTTTGTTCGTATAGATCGTCGTAGAAAACTGCCATCGACTGTGTTGTTGCGCGCTTTGGGGATGAATACAGAAGAAATTCTAGACTTTTTCTTCGATACAGTCGCGGTAACATTGAGTGATACTGTGATTAAAATGGCGTTAGACCCAAAACGTTTGCGTGGAGAGCTTGCTTCTTTTGATATAGAGATTGATGGAAAGCAACTTGTGGAGACGGGGCGACGTATTACTGCAAAACATGTGCGTTTGCTTGAGAAAGCGAAGGTAAAAGAACTGAGTGTTCCTGAAGAGTATATGCATGGAAAAGTGCTTGCTCGTAATCTTGTTGATACCTCAACAGGTGAATTGTTAGCGGCTGCAAATGCAGAGTTGACAGAGGAGTTATTGGAGCATTTGCGCGCTAATGGCGTAACTAATTTTGATGTTATTTATACGAATGAATTGGATTGTGGTTCGTTTATTTCGAATACGTTGAAGCTTGATTCAACAGAAACCCCGCTAGATGCTCAAATTGAAATATATCGTATGATGCGTCCTGGTGAGCCCCCAACTAAAGAGTCCGCAGAAAACTTATTTCATAATTTGTTTTTCTCTGAGGAACGGTACGATCTGTCCGCAGTAGGGCGTATGAAATTTAATCGTCGTGTTGAGTATTCATCAGAAACAGGGCCGGCAATTCTTTTTGATCTCGACTATTTGAGTAAGCGTACGGACGCTGCTTCCAAAGCACTGGTTGAAAAGTATGGCGCGCAATACGAGGCGCTTAAAGAAGAAGGAAAAGCACCATCGGATATCGTTAATGTATTAAAAACATTGGTTGAAATTCGTAATGGTAACGGTGTCGTGGATGATATAGATCATCTGGGTAATCGTCGTGTGCGAAGCGTTGGCGAGATGGCTGAAAATGCTTTCCGTATTGGTTTAGTGCGTGTTGAAAGAGCCGTAAAAGAACGTTTAACTGTTGCTGAAAGCGAAGGCTTGATGCCTCAAGATATGGTGAACGCTAAACCTGTTTCTGCTGCGGTAAAAGAATTTTTTGGTTCCAGTCAATTGTCTCAATTTATGGATCAGAATAATCCACTATCAGAAGTAACGCATAAGCGTCGTATTTCTGCTTTAGGCCCAGGTGGTTTAACACGTGAGCGAGCAGGGTTCGAGGTTCGAGATGTGCATCCAACACATTATGGTCGTGTGTGTCCAATTGAAACACCAGAGGGGCCGAATATTGGTCTCATAAACTCATTGGCTGTTTTTGCTAAAACGAATAGTTACGGTTTTTTGGAGACGCCTTATAGGAAAGTAGTTGATGGTGTGGCAACAGATGAAATTCACTATCTATCGGCTATTGAAGAGTCTCGCTATGTCATAGCGCAGGCAAATGCGAATTTAGATGAAAATGGAGCCTTTACAGAAGCGTTGGTTTCTGCTCGTGAGCTGAATGAGTTTGTGGTGTCTGCGCCCGATAGAATTCAGTATATGGATGTGTCGCCTAAGCAGATAGTATCAGTCGCAGCGTCATTAATTCCTTTCTTAGAGCATGATGATGCAAACCGCGCCTTAATGGGGTCGAATATGCAGCGCCAAGCAGTGCCTTGTTTACGTGCGGATACCCCTGTGGTTGGTACAGGAATGGAGCGTATTGTTGCGGTTGATTCCTCTACTGCCGTTTCCGCAAAGCGAGGAGGAGTGATAGATTTCGTTGACGCAAATCGTATCGTAGTGCGAGTAAATGATGATGAAGCTCAAGAGGGTGGTGTAGATATATACAATCTTTTGAAATATGCGCGTTCAAATCAAAATACTTGTATGAATCAGCGTCCCATTGTGAAAATTGGTGATGTGATCGCAAGAGGCGATGTGCTTGCGGATGGTTCGTCTACAGATCTTGGTGACTTAGCATTAGGGCAAAATATGAAAATTGCTTTCATGCCTTGGAATGGTTACAACTATGAGGATTCGATTCTTATTTCTGAACGTGTTGTTGATGAGGATCGATTTACATCGATACATATTGAAGAAGTAACGTGTTTAGCTCGTGATACTAAGTTGGGTGTGGAAGAAATTACAGCGGATATTCCGAATGTAAGCGAAAGCCTTCTGGCAAAACTTGATGATGCTGGAATTATTCAAGTCGGGGCTGCTGTTAAGCCAGGTGATATTCTAGTTGGTAAGGTTACGCCAAAAGGTGAAACGCAGCTCACTCCTGAGGAAAAATTACTACGTGCAATTTTTGGTGAGAAAGCATCGGATGTTAAGGATACGTCTGCACGTGTTAAATCAAGTACATTCGGTACGGTTATCGATGTGCGTGTTATTACCCGAGACGGAGTTGAAAAAGATTCTCGCGCTTTAGCAATTGAAGAACAGCAGTTAGCAAGTGTGCGTAATGACTTGCGTGATGAGCTACGGTTATTTGAAGAAGATGTTTTTGAGCGTGTGGAAAGTGTGATCTTAAACAAAGTAGTCGATGGTGGACCAGCAGGTATTAAGCCAGGTGGTAAGGTAACTAAATCGTATCTTGAAGAGTTAGATCGTAAAGATTGGTTTGATCTTCGTATGCGTAATGATGATGTCAATACGCAGTTAGAAAACCTTCGTATTTCTTTGAAAGAGAAAAAAGAGTATTACGAAGAGTATTTGCAAAAACAGAAAGATAAAATCATATCTGGAGGCGACTTAGCTCCTGGTGTGTTGAAGATGATCAAGGTCTTTGTGGCGGTTAAGCGTCGTATGCAACCTGGTGATAAAATGGCTGGTCGTCATGGTAACAAAGGTGTGGTTTCACGTATTGTTCCTGTGGAAGATATGCCACATACCGCAGATGGAGAGACAGTTGATATAGTACTAAACCCGTTGGGTGTACCTTCTCGAATGAATGTAGGGCAGGTGCTTGAGACTCATTTGGGTTGGGCAGCAAAAGGTTTAGGTGAGAAGATCGGAAGAATGGTCGATGCCAAAGTCAAAATTGACGAGCTACGTCAATTTATAACAGAGGTTTATAGTACGGGAGGTAATCCAGATCAGGGTGATCTTTCCGAAATGACTGATGATGAAATTATCAATATGGCAGGGAATCTACGTCGTGGTGTGCCAATGGCGACGCAGGTATTTGACGGGGCTACTGAGAAAGAGATAAAAGCCATGTTGAGACTTGCTGACTTGCCAGAAAGTGGTCAGATTCAGTTGTACGATGGTCGTACAGGTGAAGCTTTCGAACGTCATATAACAGTTGGTTATATGCATATGCTCAAGTTGAATCACTTGGTTGATGATAAAATGCATGCGCGTTCAACAGGTCCATATAGCTTGGTTACTCAGCAGCCATTGGGCGGTAAAGCAATGTTTGGTGGTCAGCGTTTTGGTGAGATGGAAGTATGGGCGTTAGAAGCCTATGGTGCAGCTTATGTTCTTCAAGAGATGTTGACAGTTAAATCAGATGATGTTTCTGGTCGTAATCGTATGTATAAGAATATTGTTGATGGAAATCATCATATGGAGGCGGGTATGCCAGAATCATTCAATGTATTAATGAAAGAAATTCGATCACTCTGTATCAATATCGAGCTTGAGAGAGACTGAGTTGGTGATGACTAAAAGACCTGTTTAATGATGTTAAACAGGCTTCCCCCCCCCATCTCAGTTAGTAAGTGAACAAGTTAAAGGCAATAGCATGAAAGATTTATTAAATATCTTTAAGCAGCAAACAGAAGTAGAAGAGTTTGATGCAATTCGTATCGGTTTGGCGTCTCCAGAAGTTATACGGTCTTGGTCTTATGGAGAGGTAAAAAAACCTGAAACAATTAATTACAGAACTTTTAAGCCAGAGCGAGATGGGTTGTTTTGTGCAAAGGTTTTTGGTCCTGTAAAAGATTATGAATGTCTTTGTGGGAAATATAAGCGCTTAAAGCATCGTGGTGTAGTTTGTGAGAAGTGTGGAGTAGAGGTTACGCAAACAAAAGTGCGTCGTGACCGTATGGCGCATATCGACCTAGCTTGTCCTGTTGCTCATATTTGGTTTTTAAAATCATTGCCATCAAGAATAGGCTTGTTCTTAGATATGACTCTGCGTGATATTGAGCGTGTGTTGTATTTTGAAGCGTTTGTGGTTGTTGAGCCAGGAATGACAACTTTAGAACGTGGTGCTTTGTTGACAGATGAAGGTTATCTTGAGGCTATTGAAGAGTTTGGCGATGAGTTCGATGCGGGTATGGGTGCTGAGGCGGTTGTCCAGATGCTACGTACGGTTGATCTTGAGGATGCTTTAGTTGCGCTACGAGAAGAGGCAAATGGAACAAACTCTGAGACAAAATTAAAGCGTATTGGTAAGCGCATGAAGTTAATGGAGGCATTTATTAGTTCAGGTAATAAGCCAGAGTGGATGATTCTTACTATCTTGCCAGTATTGCCGCCTGATTTGCGTCCTCTTGTGCCGCTAGATGGTGGGCGCTTTGCTACCTCGGACTTGAATGATCTATATCGTCGCGTTATTAACCGTAATAATCGTTTGCGCCGACTACTGGACTTAAATGCCCCAGATATTATTGTGCGTAATGAAAAACGGATGTTGCAGGAATCTGTAGATGCATTATTAGATAATGGTCGTCGTGGTCGTGCCATAACGGGGTCAAATCGTCGCCCATTAAAATCATTGGCTGACATGATTAAGGGTAAGCAGGGTCGTTTTCGTCAAAATTTACTAGGTAAGCGTGTTGACTACTCTGGTCGTTCGGTTATTGTCGTTGGTCCTACTTTAAAGCTACATCAGTGTGGTTTGCCTAAGAAAATGGCATTAGAGCTATTTAAACCGTTTGTTTTTGGTAAATTGCAACGTCTTGGTTTGGCAACAACGATTAAGGCAGCTAAAAAATTAGTTGAGCGTGAAACTGCGGATGTTTGGAATATTCTCGCAGATATTATTCATGAACATCCTATTATGCTAAATCGTGCGCCAACTTTGCACAGGCTAGGGGTGCAAGCGTTTGAGCCTGTTTTGATTGAAGGAAAAGCAATTCAATTGCACCCATTAGTGTGTACGGCATTTAATGCGGACTTTGATGGTGATCAGATGGCTGTTCATGTGCCGTTGTCATTAGAGGCGCAAACAGAAGCACGTGTTTTAATGATGGCGACTAATAATATTCTTTCTCCTGCAAATGGTGATCCTATTATAGTCCCATCTCAAGATATCGTTCTTGGTTTGTACTACATGACGCGCGAGAGTGTAAATGCCAAAGGTGAAGGTATGATCTTTGCGGACCCTGAAGAGGCAAAGCGTGCTTACGAAACGGGTCAAGTATCATTGCAGGCTAAGGTTCAAGTTAGAATAAAAGAAACTCATTTTGATGAGAGTGGAGAGTTGATTGAAACAGAGTCTCGCGTTGAAACAACGGTTGGTCGTTCAATACTAACCTCAATTTTGCCTAAAGGAATGCCATTTTCTTTGGTAAATCTTGTTCTGAAAAAGAAAGCGATCTCTAATTTGGTTAATGAAGTTTATAGAAGCGTGGGTCTTAAAGAGACCGTCATGTTCGCAGATCATTTGATGTATACGGGTTATTATTACGCGACGCGTTCAGGTATTTCTTTCTGTGCGCAAGATATGGCGATCCCAAAAGAAAAAGCGATAATAGTTGGTCGTGCGGAAGAAGACGTAAGAGAGATTGAAGATCAGTATTCGTCTGGTCTGGTAACTCAGGGTGAGCGTTACAATAAGGTTGTTGATATTTGGGCTAGAACAAACGACCAAGTAGCGAAAGCTATGATGGATGGTTTGGGTAAAGAGGATGTTGTTAATGCAGATGGTGAGACGGTAACGCAAGATTCATTCAATTCTATCTATATGATGGCTGATTCTGGAGCGCGTGGTTCTGCGGCTCAAATCCGTCAGTTAGCAGGTATGCGTGGCTTGATGGCAAAGCCTGATGGGTCAATCATCGAAACACCTATTATTTCTAACTTTAGAGAAGGATTGAGTGTTCTTCAGTACTTTATTTCTACTCACGGTGCTCGTAAAGGTCTGGCGGATACAGCCTTGAAAACAGCTAACTCGGGTTATTTGACGCGTCGTTTAGTGGATGTTGCTCAGGATATGGTTGTTCTTATGGAGGACTGTGGAACTGAAAAAGGTCTTTATATGCGTCCTATCATCGAAGGTGGTGATGTTGTTGAGCCCTTAGGTGAGCGTGTGTTGGGTCGTGTTACGGCAGTGGATGTCTTAAATCAAAGTGAAGAAGTTGTTATCCCTGCTATGACTTTGATGGATGAAGATTGGGTTGCTAAGCTTGATGATCTTGGTGTTGATGAAATTTTAGTACGCTCTGCGGTAACCTGTGAGGCTGATCATGGCGTTTGTCGTCACTGTTATGGGCGTGACTTAGGTCGTGGGCATTTGGTTAATATTGGTGAAGCAGCAGGTGTTATTGCTGCTCAGTCCATCGGTGAGCCAGGAACTCAGTTGACAATGCGTACTTTCCATATTGGTGGAGCGGCAAGTAGAACGGCTGCTGCTAGTAATGTTATTGTTAAGTCGTCTGGGTCAGTTAGAATGACCAATGTTAAGACGGTGTTAAATAAAGATGGCAGCCTTGTCGCTGTTTCTCGTTCGGGGGAATTGGCAGTTGTCGATGTTCAAGGTCGTGTTAGAGAGAAGTATAAAATTCCTTATGGTGCTGTTATTAATGTTGCTGATGGGGATGAAATTATATCAGGAGCTGAGGCAGCGACATGGGATCCTCATACGCATCCAATTATTACAGAAGTTGCAGGTACGATAGACTTTGTTGATTTCGTTGATGGTGGAACTATCCAGAAAACAATTGATGATGTAACAGGCTTAAGTTCAACGGTTGTGTTAGATCCAACAGCAAGACCTGCAAATGCGAAAGACTTACAGCCTGTAATGCGAGTTCTTGATGATAATGGCGACAGTATTTTCTTTGAAAATACGGCTATTCCTGTTCAATATCCGCTTGCAGGTGGTGCGATCATTGGTTTGGTAAATGGTGCTCGTGTAGAAGTGGGTGATGTTATGGCTCGTTTGCCGCAAGAATCATCGAAAACACGTGATATTACAGGTGGTCTTCCTCGTGTAGCTGATCTGTTTGAAGCTAGAAAGCCAAAGATGGCTGCTATTCTTGCTGAAATTTCTGGTACTTTCTCGTGGGGTAAAGAAACAAAAGGCAAAAAACGAATGATGATTACTCCAGAGCATGGGGATCATTATGAAATGTTGGTGCCAAAGTGGCGTTCATTTGATGTATTTGAGGGGGAACGCGTTGAAAAAGGTGAAATGATTGCTGATGGTGAGCCAAGCCCGCATGATATTTTGCGTCTATTGGGTCCTTCGGTATTAGCTGAGTATTTAGTTAAAGAAATACAAGAAGTGTATCGTCTTCAGGGTGTAAAGATTAATGACAAGCATGTTGAAGTGATTGCCAAGCAAATGATGCGTAAGGCGTTAGTTACAGCTTCTGGAGATAGTGAGTTATTGAAAGGTGAGCAGTTGGACTTTACTGAGGTGGTGGAGGTTAATGCTAAATTACAAGCTGAGGGTAAATTGCCTGCTCAATTTGATAGGTTGTTGTTAGGTATTACCAAGGCGTCACTTGTGACAGACTCCTTTATCTCTGCGGCATCATTTCAGGAGACGACGCGTGTATTGACAGAGGCGGCCGTTAAAGGTGCTAGAGATGATTTGCGTGGTTTGAAAGAGAATGTCATTGTTGGTCGTTTGGTTCCTGCGGGAACAGGTTTGGCGCATCATAGAGAGCGAGCGCGTAAAAAGCGGGCTTTGAATCTTGATCAGATGCTTGCTTCAGCAGCATCTGCTTCTGATGAAGCTGAAAAAGAAGCAGCAAAGTAATTTTTAGATTTTAATTTATAATTAAGCGTGGTGTGAAACTTGAAATCCTGTCTTGACAGAAGCTTGGCAGGGTATTAGAATTCCGCGCCTTCAATGGATGCAGTAATCTGCCTTTGTTGTATTTTTGGGATTCTCTCTTTATAGAAAGGGTCTTATTTATTAGGAGAATTTTAGATGGCTACAATTAACCAGCTAGTGCGCAAGCCGCGAAAGAAAAAACGGGAAAAGAGTAATGTTCCTGCTTTAGAGGCATGTCCTCAGAAGCGTGGTGTTTGTACTCGTGTTTACACGACAACGCCGAAAAAGCCAAATTCAGCAATGAGAAAGGTTGCTCGCGTACGTTTAACTAATGGTTTTGAGGTTACTAGTTATATTGGTGGTGAAGGTCATAACTTACAAGAACACTCGGTTGTATTGATTCGCGGTGGTCGTGTTAAAGATTTGCCTGGTGTGCGTTATCATGTTGTGCGTGGTAGTTTGGATACGCAGGGTGTTCAAGATCGTAGACAGGGTCGTTCTAAGTATGGGGCTAAGCGTCCAAAGAGTTAAAATTGTTTTCAGTTTTGATAAAGTTGTTTAATTAGTAGTTAATAGTAAGTGGGATAGGTTATGCCTAGAAGAAGAGAAGTTCCTAAACGTATTATTCTTCCAGATCCAAAGTTCAAAAGTGAATTGTTGGCGAAGTTTATAAATACCATTATGAAAGATGGTAAGAAGTCAATTGCTGAAAGTGTTGTGTACGGAGCTTTGGATCAGATTTCCGAGAAAAAAGGCGGCGATGGCATGGAAGTGTTGGATTCGGCTTTGGAAAACGTAAAGCCTTCAGTTGAGGTGAAGTCTCGCCGTGTAGGTGGGGCCACTTATCAGGTGCCAGTGGAGGTTCGTCCTTCTCGTCAAAGTGCTTTGGGTATGCGATGGTTGGTTGATGCTGCGCGTCGTCGCGGAGAAAAGTCAATGGCTTTGAAGTTGGCTGGTGAATTGATGGATGCGTCAGAGAAGCGTGGATCAGCGGTTAAGAAGCGTGAAGATACTCATAGAATGGCAGACGCAAATAAAGCATTTGCTCATTTCCGTTGGTAATTTTTACTGTAGATAAGATGAGCTTCTGATATATATGGCACGTGTAACTCCGTTGGGGCAGTATCGAAATATTGGCATAATGGCTCACATTGATGCTGGTAAAACGACAACAACAGAACGTGTGCTGTTTTATACGGGAGTATCTCATAAAATGGGTGAGGTTCATGATGGTGCTGCCACTATGGACTGGATGGATCAGGAAAGAGAGCGTGGGATCACGATTACCTCTGCTGCAACCACCTGTTTTTGGAAAGGGATGTATGGTCAGTTTGATCAGCATCGGATTAATATTATAGACACGCCAGGTCATGTGGACTTTACTATTGAAGTGGAGAGGTCTTTGCGTGTATTGGATGGTGCGGTTGCGGTTTTTTGTGCTGTTGGTGGTGTTGAACCGCAGTCAGAGACGGTGTGGCGGCAAGCTAATAAATATCAGGTTCCCCGAATAGTCTTTGTGAATAAAATGGATCGGACAGGTGCCGATTTCTTACGTGTTGTTGGTCAAATTAAGACGCGTTTGGGTGCTAACCCAGTTCCTGTTCAGTTGGCTGTAGGTGCTGAGGACGGTTTTGAAGGGGTTGTGGATCTCGTTACGATGAGGTTTGTGTCTTGGGGTGAGTCAGATCTTGGTGTAACTCCAATTCTTGCAGATGTTCCTGATGCTATGTTAGAGGAAGTTGAGGAATGGCGCGAAAATCTGTTGGAGGCTGTTGCAGAGTCTTCGGATGAGTTGATGGAAAAATATCTTGAAGAAGGTGTTCTTTCTGAGAGTGATATCCGTAATGGTTTAAGGTTGCAGACTCTTTCTGGGCAGTTGGTTCCCGTTTTCTGTGGCTCCGCGTTTAAGAATAAGGGCGTTCAATCAATGCTTGATGGTGTTGTTGAATATTTGCCTTCTCCGTT
Organism: uncultured Cocleimonas sp.; assembly: GCA_964596035.1. Classification (GTDB taxonomy): domain Bacteria; phylum Pseudomonadota; class Gammaproteobacteria; order Thiotrichales; family Thiotrichaceae; genus JAGLBW01. Next base: position 14,443 of record CAZQTJ010000010.1, read on the forward strand.
GGATGTTCCTCCCGTAGAGGGGGTGCTGGATGAAAAAATCATTACGCGAAAGGCGACAGATGATGAGCCTTTTGCAGCGTTAGCATTTAAAGTTGCGACAGATCCATTTGTAGGCTCTTTGACCTTTTTTAGGGTTTATTCTGGTGTTTTGAAGTCAGGAAAAGTTGTTTTTAATCCTCGAAAGTCTGCTAGGGAGCGGGTGACACGCTTGTTGCAAATGCACTCTAATTCTCGGGAAGAAGTTAAAGAAGTTAGGGCGGGTGATATTGTTGCTGCAGTCGGGCTGAAAAATGTTTGGACTGGTGATACGTTATGTGATTTGGATAATGTTATCACTCTAGAGAAAATGGAGTTTCCCGAGCCAGTTATTTCTGTTGCTGTAGAGGCGCGGACAACGGTAGATCAAGATAAATTATCTCTTGCGTTAGATAAGTTAATTCAGGAAGATCCTTCATTTACAGTAAGAGAGGATGAAGAAACGGGGCAGACGATAATATCAGGGATGGGTGAATTGCATCTAGATATTATAGTTGACCGTCTAAAAAGAGAATTTGATGTGGGTGCTAATGTGGGATTGCCGCAGGTGTCCTATCGAGAAGGTATTAAGGAAAGCATTAAGGCTGAGGGTAAATTTATTCGTCAGGCTGAAGCGGGTAGTCAATATGGTCATGTCTGGGTTGAGTTAATACCTATGGAAGACGGTTTTGGGTATGCTTTTGAAAATAATGTAAGTGATGGGGCGGTTCCATCTGAGTATATATCAGCGGTAGATAAAGGTATTCAAGAGCAGTTGCAAAGTGGTGTTGTTGCGGGTTATCCAGTGGTGGATATCAAGGCAATCTTATATGATGGTTCTTATCATGAGGTTGACTCAAGTGAAATGGCTTTTAAGGTGGCTGGCTCATTTGCTGTGAGAGAGGGTGTGTTACAGGCAGATCCAATGTTGTTGGAGCCGTTGATGGATGTGGAGGTTGTAACGCCAGAAGAAAGCATGGGTGATGTTATGGGTGACTTGAATCGTCGGCGTGGCATTGTTCAGGGTATGGATGACTCTCCTGTGGGGAAAATTATTCGTGCTGAAGTGCCTCTGAGAGAGATGTTTGGTTATGCAACAGACTTGCGCTCTGTTACTCAAGGGCGAGCAAGTTACTCGATGGTATTTTCGAAATATGCTGAAGCGCCTAAAAATATAGCTGATGCAGTAATGAAAAAAGGTGAATAGGCAATGTCCAAAGAAAAGTTTGAACGTAATAAGCCACATGTCAATGTGGGAACAATAGGTCACGTAGATCACGGTAAAACAACACTAACCGCTGCTTTAACAAAGGTTATGGCAGAAAAGATGGGTGGTGAAGTAAAGGCATTTGACGAGATAGATAATGCGCCAGAAGAAAAAGCACGTGGCATAACGATTGCAACATCTCACGTGGAATATGAGTCTGATACGCGTCATTATGCGCATGTTGACTGTCCAGGTCATGCTGATTATGTAAAGAATATGATTACAGGTGCGGCGCAGATGGATGGCGCTATACTTGTTGTGTCAGCTGCTGATGGTCCTATGCCACAAACACGTGAGCA
>CAZQTJ010000011.1:0-15967 GCA_964596035.1 uncultured Cocleimonas sp.
ACCTGTACGGGTGTAGAAATGTTCCGTAAGTTGCTCGACGAAGGTCAGGCAGGTGATAATGTAGGTGTCTTGCTACGTGGGACAAAGCGTGAAGATGTAGAGCGTGGTCAAGTGCTTTGTGCGCCAGGTTCCATTACTCCGCATACAAAATTTGAAGCAGAAGTTTATGTTCTGTCAAAAGATGAAGGTGGTCGTCATACGCCATTCTTCGATGGTTATCGTCCACAGTTCTATTTTAGAACCACAGACGTAACAGGAGCGTGTGATCTTCCAGAAGGAACAGAGATGGTCATGCCAGGAGATAACGTAAAGATGGTTGTTACGTTAATCAATCCAATCGCAATGGAAGACGGCTTACGTTTTGCCATACGTGAAGGTGGTCGCACAGTAGGTGCGGGTGTTGTTGCTAAAGTTGTTGAGTAATTAATATGTCAGGTCAAAGAATCCGAATTCGTCTCAAGTCATTCGATCATAAGTTAATAGATCGTTCGGCAAGTGAAATTGTAGAAACAGCTAAGCGCACTGGAGCAAGAGTAAAGGGTCCAATCCCTTTGCCGACCAGAAAGGAGCGATTTACTATATTGATTTCTCCGCATGTAAATAAAGATGCTCGTGATCAGTATGAAATACGTACACATAAGCGTTTGATGGATATTGTTGATCCGACTGAGCGTACAGTGGATGCGCTTATGAAGCTTGATTTGGCAGCTGGTGTGGATGTGCAGATTAAGTTAAATTAGGGCGTATTTGGGGTGAGAATAAAAATACTGAAAAATGTATTTTTATCTGTTCCCTAAAGCCATTAACTCTGGCATAATGCGCGACTTTCTCGGCTCAGCTAACTCTGAGCCGATTTTATCCAAGCTGATATAAAAGCTGTTTTAAAGTGTAAATATCTGTCTTGTTAAGGTTTTGGAATGAGGTGTTAAATGGCAATCAGTCTACTGGGTCGAAAGGTTGGAATGACTCGGATATATAATGATGACGGTTCTGCTACGCCAGTTACAGTTTTAGAAATGACTCCCAACAAGGTGTCTCAAGTTAAGACTGTGGATGTTGATGGTTATGCTGCGGTTCAGTTGGTTGCAGGTTCGAAAAAGGCATCAAGAGTGAATAAAGCGCAAGCTGGTCATTTCTCGAAAGCTAATACAGAAGCTGGTTCTCAGGTTCGCGAATCTCGCGTGGATAATGTTGAAGATTATCAGCTAGGCTCTGAAGTGTGTGTTGATATTTTCGAAGAAGGTCAGTTGATTGATGTGACAGGGACGAGCAAAGGTAAAGGTTTTGCTGGTGTTCTTAAGCGTTATAATTTTGCAGGTAAAGACGCCACTCATGGTAATTCTATCAATCATAGAACTCCTGGTTCGATTGGTCAGAACCAGACTCCTGGTCGTGTTTTTAAAGGTAAAAAAATGACGGGTCATATGGGTGATGTTAAGACGACAACTCAGAATTTGAAGGTTGTTCGTGTTGATGCGGAAAAGAATTTATTGCTAGTTCAGGGTGCTGTTCCAGGTGCGCCAGGTGGTAGTATTTCTGTGAAAGCAGCGGTTAAGATTAAAAGGTAATTGAGATGAAAGTTGATATGGCGGACGGTAGTTCGGTCGATCTCGAAGACTCTGTTTTTGCGAGAGATTTTAATGAGGCTTTAGTTCATCAGGCGGTAGTGGCTTATCAAGCTGGTGGTCGCTCGGGAACTAAAGCTCAGAAGACTAGATCTGATGTTAGTGGTGGTGGTGCGAAGCCTTGGCGTCAAAAAGGAACAGGTAGAGCAAGAGCAGGTACTTCTCGAGGTCCTTTGTGGCGCTCAGGTGGTGTGACATTTGCGGCTCGTCCTCGTGACTATTCTCAAAAAATGAATAAAAAAATGTATCGTGCAGCGATCTGTTCTATTCTTTCGGAGCTTGTGCGCCAAAAGCGTTTTGTGGTTGTTGATGGTTTTGGTATTGATAAGCCAAGCACTAAGTCTATGGTTGGTTTTCTTGGTGGTGTGAATGCAGATAAAGGTGCTTTGCTTGTAAGTTCTGAAGAAGACTCTAATGTGTATTTGTCTGCTCGCAATATCCCGTATTGCGGAACGTCAAGTGTTATGGGGTTGGATCCTGTCAGTTTAGTGTCCCACGATAAAGTCGTGGTTACTTCAGATGCGCTTGGTAAGATTCAGGAGTGGTTAGCATGAGTCAAGAACGTTTATATCATGTGGTTTATGGACCTCATGTTACAGAGAAAACCGTCACGCAATCTGAGCTTTCAAACATGCACACGTTTAAAGTGTCAGTAGATTCAACTAAGCGTGAAATTAAGCAAGCAGTTGAAATGCTTTTTGAAGTTAAAGTTGCAGATGTTCGTACTGTTAGTGTCAAGGGTAAGCAAAAAAACTTTGGCAAAAGAGCAGGTAAGCGCAAAGACTGGAAGAAAGCCTATGTTCGTTTGGCTGAAGGTCAGACGCTGGATGTTACAGCGGAATAGGAGTTAAATTATGCCAGTTATTAAGATGAAACCTACCTCGCCAGGTCGTAGACACCAGGTAAGGGTGTTAAATACAGATTTGCATAAGGGAAAGCCTTTTAAGGCTTTGCTGGAAAAAAAGAGTAAAACAGGTGGTAGAAACAATAATGGTCGTATTACTACTCGTCATATAGGCGGTGGTCATAAGCAACATTATCGCATTATTGATTTTAAGCGTATTAAAGATGGTATTCCGTCTGTGATAGAGCGCTTAGAATACGATCCGAATAGAACCGCTAATATTGCTCTATTGAAATATGCGGATGGCGAGCGTCGCTATATTATCGCTCCTAAAGGTGTTAAAGCAGGTGATGTGATTCAGTCCGGTGAAGGTTCTTCTATTTCTGCTGGTAACTCGATGGTCATAAGTTCTATTCCCGTCGGAACCGTTATTCATTGTGTTGAATTGAAGCCGGGTAAAGGTGCTCAAATTGCACGTAGTGCTGGCACATCGGCTCAGTTGGTGGCTCGTGAAGGTCGTTATGCTACCTTGCGTTTGCGTTCTGGGGAGATGAGAAAAGTATTATCCAATTGTCGTGCAACTATTGGCGAGGTTAGTAACTCAGAGCATGGGTTGACTAAGTTGGGTAAAGCTGGTGCTTCTCGTCATCGTGGCATAAGACCAACGGTTCGAGGCGTGGTAATGAATCCTGTGGATCATCCGCATGGTGGTGGTGAAGGTAAAACTTCTGGTGGTAGGCATCCTGTTTCTCCTTGGGGTACGCCAACTAAAGGTTACAAAACCCGTAAGAATAAACGTACAGACAAATTGATTGTCCGTCGCCGTAGTAACAAGAGGTAAGTAAAGTGCCACGTTCTCTTAAAAAAGGTCCATTTATTGATCATCATCTAATGGCAAAAGTATTGAAAGCCGTTGAATCTAATGATCGTAAGCCTATCAAGACTTGGTCTAGGCGTTCAATGATATCTCCTGAAATGGTTGGTTTGACTATTGCGGTTCATAATGGTCGGCAGCATGTCCCTGTTCTTGTGAGTGAGAATATGGTTGGTCATAAGCTTGGTGAGTTTTCGCCAACAAGACTCTATCGTGGTCATACCGCAGATAGAAAAGCGTCATAGGAGTTAGGTTGATGGAAGTACAAGCTAAATTACGCTATTCACGAATTTCTCCTCAGAAATGTCGTTTGGTAGCAGATCAGGTGCGTGGAATGCCAGTTGATCAGGCGCTAGAAACTTTAGAGTTTAGTTCAAAAAAGGCCGCAGCTATACTTAAGAAAATTTTAGAGTCAGCTATAGCAAATGCAGAGCATAATGAAGGTGCTGATATAGATGAGCTATATGTGACTAGAGTTCTAGTAGATCAGGGTCCTACGCTAAAGCGAATTCAACCTCGCGCAAAAGGTAGAGCTAATCGTATTTTAAAACGGACGAGTCATATTACTCTCGCCGTCGGTGAGAAATAGGTAAGATATGGGACAGAAAGTACATCCAACGGGTATTCGTTTAGGTATCTCGACTGATTGGCGTTCAAAGTGGTATGCCGAAGGTCCTGAATACGCCGAATTTCTACAAAAAGATATTGAAGTGCGTGGTTTTCTCGAAGAGAAACTAAAGCATGCTTCGGTAAGTCGTATTCAAATAGAGCGTCCAGCTAAGGCTGTGTTTATTACTATACATACAGCAAGACCTGGTATCGTGATTGGTAAAAAAGGCGAAGATATTGAGCGTTTGCGCTTAGAGGCTGCAAAATTATTAGGTGTTCATACTAATAATGTGAAACTTAATATACAAGAAATTCGCAAGCCTGAGCTTGATGCTAAGTTAGTAGCCGACAGTATAGCGAGTCAGCTAGAACGTAGGATTATGTTTCGTCGTGCGATGAAGCGTTCGGTTTCGAATGCTATGCGTTTAGGTGCTTTAGGTATCAAAATTAGTATAGCAGGACGTTTGAATGGTGCTGAAATAGCGCGTTCAGAGTGGTATAGAGAAGGACGTGTTCCTTTGCATACGTTACGTGCGGATATCGACTATGGTGTTGCAAAAGCTCATACTATGTATGGAGTAATTGGTATCAAAGTTTGGATATATAAAGGCGAAGTTTTTGATCTTGAACAAAAGATAGCAAAAACTACTAAAGGCCGTGGCGGAAAGAAGAAGTGATAGAGGGACGACATGTTACAGCCTAAAAGAACAAAATTTCGTAAACAGTTTAAAGGTCGAAACCGTGGACTAGCTACCGTAGGTAATAAGGTTAGTTTTGGGGAATATGGGCTGAAAGCTGTCGGTCGTGGTCGTTTGACTGCTAGACAAATAGAAGCTGCACGTCGTGCTATGACTCGTCATATCAAGCGTGGTGGAAAAATTTGGATCAGAGTCTTTCCTGATAAGCCTATTACTAATAAGCCTCTTGAAGTGCGTATGGGTAAAGGTAAGGGTAATGTTGAATATTGGGTTGCCCAAATTCAGCCTGGTCGTGTGTTGTATGAGATGGAAGGTGTTAGTGAAGAGCTGGCAAGAGAAGCGTTTGCATTGGGCGCAGCTAAACTTCCAGTGAAAACAGTATTTGTTACTCGGACGGTAATGTGATGAAAGCAAGTGAATTACGTGAGAAATCTGTTGAAGAGCTAAATAGCGAGCTCGTAGATAGTCTGAGAGAGCAATTTGTATTTCGTATGCAACGCGCTACAGGTCAATTGAAGCGTCCTTCTGAAATGAAGAAAGTGCGTCGTCAGATTGCTCGTATTAAGACAGTTCTTAATGAAATGAAAACTTCAGGTAAATAATGATGAGCACAGAAACTAATGGTGATCAGCCTCAAGATACTGAAGCTAAAACACAGCGTACACTTAGCGGTGTTGTAATTAGTGACAAGATGGATAAGACCATAGTAGTTAAGAGCGAACGTAAAGTTCGTCATCCTTTGTATGGGAAATATATTCGTCGTTCTACTAAGTATCACGTTCATGATGAGAATAATGAATGTAAAATTGGCGATACAGTAACGATTAAAGAATGTCGTCCTGTGTCTAAGACTAAGTCATTTTCTTTGGTTCAGGTGGTTAGTTAGTGTTTCCTGATCTTTCAGTAAGTGTAAGTTAGTAGATATAATCGGAATAATATTATGATTCAGATGCAAACAACTTTGAAGGTTGCTGATAATAGTGGTGCCAGAAGAGTTCAGTGTATAAAAGTACTGGGTGGATCTCATCGTCGTTATGCTGCAATAGGTGACATAATCAAAGTAAGTATTAAAGAAGCTATTCCTCGTGGAAAAGTAAAGAAGGGTGATGTTTACACTGCGGTGGTTGTTCGTACAGCCAAGGGAGTGCGTCGTAATGATGGTTCTTTAATTCGTTTTGATGATAATGCTGCGGTTTTATTGAATGCTAAAAATGAGCCAATTGGAACACGTATTTTTGGCCCTGTAACCAGAGAGTTGCGCGGTAAAAATTTCATGAAAATTATTTCACTTGCGCCTGAAGTGCTCTAAATACTAGGTTATCGAAAATGAAAAAAATTCGTAAAGGCGACGATATAATAGTTATCAGCGGAAAAGATAACGGTCGTCGTGGGAAAGTTTCAAAAGTATTGAGTAATGGAAAAGTCTTGGTTCAGGGCGTTAACATTGCTAAAAAACATCAGAAAGGAAATCCCAATGCAGGTGTTGCAGGTGGGATAGTTGATAAGGAACTACCAATAGATGTTTCTAATGTAATGGTGGTTAATCCTGCTACTGGCAAGGGTGACCGTGTAGGCATTAAAGCACTTGATGATGGAAAGAAAGTTCGTTATTTCAAGTCGAACAATGAAAATGTTGACGCTTAAAAGAGTGCATAAGGTATAACTAATGACTAGATTGCAAGATATTTATAACGAGACGATAGTTGGTGAGTTGGGCAAGGCTCTCGGTTATAAAAACGTAATGCAGATTCCTAAGATCACTAAAATCACATTAAATATGGGGTTGGGTGAAGCTGTAGGTGATAAAAAAATTGTTGAGCATGCGGTTAGTGATTTAACTAAAATCGCTGGTCAAAAGCCTGTAGTTACGATTTCACGAAAATCAATCGCGGGTTTTAAAATTCGTGATAACTGGCCAATCGGTTGTATGGTGACCTTGCGTCGTGAGCGTATGTATGAGTTTTTAGATAAATTTATTAATGTATCTATCCCTCGTGTACGTGATTTTCGAGGTCTTAATCCTCGTGCATTCGACGGTAGCGGTAATTATAATTTAGGGTTTAATGAGCAGATTATTTTCCCGGAAATTGATTACGATAAAATTGATAAGTTGCGTGGCTTGAATATATCTATTACGACAACTGCAAAAAATGACGAAGAAGGGAAGGCATTATTAGATGCATTTAAATTCCCTTTTAAGAAGTAACGAGGAATTTGAGTTATGGCGAAGAAATCAATGATTGCACGCGAAGCTAAGCGTACAAAGCTGGTAGCTAAATACGCAAAGAAAAGAGCTGATCTAAAAGCGATTATTAATCGTCCTTCAAGTAGTTTTGAAGAAGTTATGGCAGCTACAGATAGTCTGCAAAAGCTTCCAAGAAATAGTAGTCCTGTTCGTCAACGTCGCCGTTGTGCAATAACAGGTCGTCCTCACGGTGTTTATCGTAAATTTGGACTTAGTCGTAATATGCTTCGTGAAGCAGCAATGCGTGGCGATGTTCCTGGTTTATCTAAGGCTAGTTGGTAGAGAATTACATTATGAGTATGAGTGACCCTCTCGCTGATATGTTGACTAGAATTCGCAATGGTCAACGAGCGAACAAAGTAGAAGTTTCATTTCCTGCTTCAAACTTAAAAACTTCTGTTTTAAGTGTGTTGAAAGAAGAAGGCTATATTACTGATTACGTGGAAACTGGATCTGAAAAGAAGCCAGAGACTCGTGTATCACTAAAGTATTTTGATGGAAAGCCTGTTATTAGTAAAATACAGCGTGTTAGCCGTCCTGGTTTAAGAGTTTTTCGTGGAAAAGATGATTTGCCAGTTGTTATGGGTGGTTTAGGTGTTACTATCGTGTCAACTTCAAGTGGAGTCATGAGTGATCGTGTCGCGCGTGTTGGTGGTTATGGTGGCGAAGTTCTTTGTACAGTAGAATAAGTGGTCAAACATAATGTCTAGAATTGCAAAAATGCCTGTGGAGCTGCCTTCTGGAGTAGAAGCGAAGCTTGATGGACAGTCAATAAATATCAAAGGCGCAAAAGGTACTATGGATATAAATATCCATCCTTCTGTAGCAGTTGTTGAAGAGGGAAGTGCTTTAGTGTTCTCTTTAACTAATGCGGCAAATCATTCTGCTTGGGCAATGGCAGGAACAATGCGTTCTTTAGTCAGTAATATTGTTACTGGTGTTTCGGAAGGTTTTGAAAAGAAACTCGAATTAGTCGGTGTCGGTTATCGTGCAAAAGCTAATGGTAATGTTTTGAATCTTACTTTAGGTTTTTCTCATCCAGTTAACTACCAGTTACCTGATGGTGTGACAGTAGAAACTCCTAGTCAGACCGAAATTATTGTACGTGGTACAGATAAGCAGAAAGTAGGTCAAGTTGCTGCTGAGATTAGAGCATATCGTCCACCTGAGCCATATAAAGGCAAGGGTGTTAAGTATGCGGATGAGCGTATTATCCGTAAAGAAGCTAAGAAGAAGTAGGATTAGTTAAATGAAGGTGAGTAAGAAAGCAGCTCGGATTCGTCGCGGTAAGCGTGCTCGAATGAAGATGCGTGAACTACGTGTTGATCGTTTATCAGTTCATCGTACTTCAAAACATATTTATGCTCAGGTGATTTCAGCTACTGATAACACAGTAGTTGCCAGTGCATCTACTGTTGAAAAAGCAATAAGTTCTGAGTTGTCGTATACAGGAAATATCGATGCCGCTAAATTAGTAGGCAAGTTAATTGTTGAACGTGCAATGGCAAAAGGTGTTGAAAGTGTTGCGTTTGATCGTTCAGGATTCAAATATCATGGTCGTGTTCAAGCGTTAGCTGATGCTGCGCGTGAAGCAGGTCTTAAGTTCTAAAAGGTTTAAAATTTCATGGCTAAGACAAATAATACAGATACGGCTTCAGACGGCCTTCAAGAAAAACTAGTACACGTTAATCGCGTTGTTAAAGTGGTTAAAGGTGGGCGTATTTTTGGTTTTACTGCGCTAACTGTTGTTGGTGATGGTAATGGGAAAATAGGATTTGGTTACGGCAAGGCTCGTGAAGTTCCTGTTGCGATACAAAAAGCAATGGAAAAAGCACGTAAGAACCTAGTAACAGTTGAGTTAAATGAAGGTACTCTACAGTATCCAATAGATGCTCATTTCGGTGCCGCTCATGTTTTTATGAAACCTGCTTCAGAAGGTACTGGAATTATTGCCGGTGGTGCAATGCGTGCAGTATTTGAAGTTGTTGGTGTTAAAAATGTACTAGCTAAATGTATTGGTTCTCGAAATCCAATTAATATGGTTAGAGCGACCATTAAAGGTTTGGCTGAGATGAACTCTCCAGAAATGATTGCTGCTAAGCGTGGCAAATCTGTTGAAGAGATTTCTGGGAAATCAGCGGAAAAAGTTGAGGGTTAAAAGATGGGTTCTGAAAAAAAAGTGAAACTCACTTTAGTGCGTAGTCTCAATGGACGTTTGAAGTCACATAAAGCATGTGCTCAAGGTTTAGGTATTCGTAGAATACATAATTCAATTACTGTAATTGATACGCCTGAAAACCGTGGAATGATTAACAAAATTTCCTATATGCTTAAAATTGAGGATGCTTAAAATGCAACTAAATACATTGAAGCCTGCTAGTGGAAGTAAAAGCCCTCGTAAAAGAGTTGGTCGTGGGATTGGTAGTGGCTTAGGAAAAACTTGTGGTCGAGGTCATAAAGGTCAGAAGTCACGTTCAGGTGGTTTTCATAAGGTTGGTTTTGAAGGCGGTCAAATGCCTTTGCAACGTCGTTTGCCTAAAGTTGGATTTAATTCTAGAAAAAATCTAGTGACAGCTGAAGTGCGTTTAAATGAATTGTGCTTAGTTGATAGTGATGTGGTTAGTTTGGATGCTCTAAAAGCTTCTAATGTTGTAGGTAAGAATATCAAATTTGTAAAAGTGATTATGTCTGGTGATATTAAATCAGCTATTACGCTAAAAGGTATTCGAGCAACTAAAGGTGCTAAAGAAGCTATCGAGGCTGCTGGAGGCAAGGTAGAAGAATAATAAGGAATACTTAAAAGTGGCTCAAAATAAAACAGCAGGTATGCTCGGTGGTATGGGTAATGTTGCGGAAATAAAACAAAGGCTTGCCTTTGTTTTTTTCGCTTTAATAGTTTATAGAATCGGTACTTTTATACCTATCCCAGGTGTAAATCCGGTTGCTATGCAACAATTCTTTGATCAAAATAGCGGAACGATATTAGGTGTTTTTAATATGTTCTCAGGAGGTGCTTTGCAGCGCCTTAGTTTATTTGCTTTAGGAATTATGCCTTACATTTCCGCATCGATAATTGTTCAGTTGATGACGCATGTTATTCCAAGTTTAGAACAGTTAAAGAAAGAAGGAGAGTCGGGTAAAAGGAAAATAACCCAATATACTCGTTATGGTACGGTTGGGTTGGCTTTATTTCAAAGTATAGGTATTGCTGTTGCTCTAGGTGGGCAAGATTTAGGTGGTGGGCAGACAATAGCACTTAATCCTGGGATAGGATTTGTTATTACAACTGTTGTTTCTCTTGTTACAGGTACATTGTTTTTGATGTGGCTGGGTGAGCAGATCACTGAGCGTGGGATTGGAAATGGTATCTCTCTCATTATATTCGCTGGTATTGTGGCAGGACTGCCCGCTGCGATAGGTGGTACTTTAGAGCTGGCAAGAAATGGTGAATTGCGTCCAGCGTTTGTTATTGTGCTGTTAGCAATGGCAATACTGGTTACGGCTTTTGTTGTCTTTGTCGAGCGTGGGCAAAGACGTATAACCGTAAATTATGCAAATAGGCAGCAAGGTAGAAAAATGGCTATGGGGCAATCTAGTCATCTGCCATTAAAGCTAAATATGGCAGGTGTTATACCGCCTATCTTTGCATCAAGTATTATTTTGTTTCCTTCAACACTTGGGCAATGGTTCTCAAAATCTGAGGGAATGGAGTGGATGCAAGCAATAGTTACTAAGTTACAGCCAGGTCAACCGCTGTATATAATGTTCTATGCTCTTGCTATTATTTTCTTTACCTTTTTCTATACTGCGATGGTATTTAATTCGCGTGAAACTGCTGATAATTTGAAAAAATCAGGAGCTTTTATTCCTGGAATACGTCCGGGTAGAGAGACTGCTAAATATATCGATGGTGTAATGTCTCGTTTAACAGCTGTTGGAGCGATTTATATTACGCTTGTTTGTTTACTGCCAGAGTTTTTAATATATGGCTGGGGTGTACCGTTCTATTTTGGTGGTACGTCATTGTTGATTATAGTTGTTGTTGTTATGGACTTCTTGGCGCAGGTACAAGCGTTGATGATGTCTCACCAGTATGAAGGCTTGATGAAAAAAGCTAACTTCAAGAAATCTGGTGGGAAGAAGCCTCGGGCGACGCGCTGATTATTGTAAGTTGGAGAGTTAGCTATGAAAGTTCGTGCTTCTGTTAAGAAAATGTGTCGTAACTGTAAAGTTGTAAAACGTAAAGGTGTTGTACGCATTATTTGTTCTGATCCGCGTCACAAGCAAAGACAAGGATAATATTGTTTTATTAAGTGTTGTTAGTTTAGTTCTAATAATTCTTATTTCTATATTGATTAACGCTGAGTTATCGGGTAGAGTGCCCGCTTTTCACGGCAGACTGGAGATTGGTTAATGGCGCGTATAGCGGGTATTAATATTCCTGTAAATAAGCATGTAGTTATTGGTTTAACTGCTATTTACGGCATTGGTCGTTCACGTGCGGCAGATATTTGTGATGTTGCAGATGTTGCAAAAGACGCTAAAGTTCGTGATTTAAGCGAAGCTGAAGTTGAACGTGTTCGAAAAGAAGTTGGCAAATTCATGGTTGAAGGTGATCTTCGTCGTGATGTGTCTATGAATATAAAACGACTGATGGATCTAGGCTGTTATCGTGGTATACGTCATCGTCGCGGTTTACCTTTGCGTGGGCAGAGAACCAAGACGAATGCACGTACTCGTAAAGGGCCACGTAAACCAATCCGTAAGTAATAGGTTATAGGTAATTAAAGATGGCTAAAGCCACTAAGACACGTAAAAAAGTTAAGAAGTCTGTTAGTGATGGTATAGCGCATGTACATGCGTCTTTTAATAATACTATCGTTACCATTACTGATCGTCAGGGTAATGCTTTATCTTGGGCAACAGCAGGTGGGTCAGGGTTTCGCGGATCTCGTAAAAGCACGCCTTTCGCTGCTCAGGTAGCAGCAGAAAAAGCGGGTGAAGTAGCGAAAGAGTTTGGTCTGAAGAATTTAGATGTTCATGTTAAGGGACCAGGTCCTGGTCGTGAGTCGGCGGTAAGAGCGTTGAATAATATTGGTTATAAAATAACTAATATTATAGATGTGACACCCATTCCTCATAATGGATGTCGCCCACCTAAAAAACGTCGCGTTTAGACGAGACTGTCAGGAGATTATTATGGCCAGATATATTGGACCTAAGTGTAAGTTGATGCGTCGTGAAGGCACTGATCTTTATCTTAAAGGACGTGGACGTTCACTCGAAAATAAATGTAATTTAGAAAAAATTCCTGGTGTTCATGGTGAGCGCCGTACAAGGATTTCTGATTATGGTTTACAGTTGCGTGAAAAGCAAAAAGTTCGTCGTACTTACGGTGTTCTAGAGAAGCAATTCAGAAACTACTTCAAGAAAGCCGCTTCGATGAAAGGCGCAACAGGTGAAAACTTATTGCAACTTCTTGAGTGTCGATTAGATAATGTTGTATACCGTATGGGGTATGCATCTACTCGTTCAGAAGCTCGTCAGCTAGTTAGCCATAAAGCTATTGTTGTTAATGGACAAGTTGTGAATATAGCGTCTTATCAAGTGTCTGAAGGTGACGTGGTTTCAGTTCGTGAAAAAGCAAAGAAGCAAACGCGTATTCAAGACGCCATGTCTGTTGCTGAACAGCTAGGTTTTCCAGAGTGGATGGAAGTTGATCCAAAGAAATTGGAAGCTACTTTTAAGTCTGTGCCTGATCGTGATGGTTTGCCAGCAGAAATCAACGAATCACTAATCGTTGAGCTGTATTCGAAATAAATAATATATAGGGAATTCATATTCCCTTTGTATAGTTTGAGGAATTAAGATGCCGTCAAAGTCAACTGACTTGTTAAAGCCTCGTAATATTCAAGTTACAGATCTAGGGAATAATACCTCTAGAATAACCTTAGAACCTCTTGAACGTGGTTTTGGACATACGCTAGGTAATGCGTTGCGTCGTATTTTACTGTCATCTATTTCAGGATGCTCAGTAACAGAAGTTCAAATAAAAGGTGTGACTCACGAGTATTCGACTCTTCCAGGTGTTAAGGAGGATGTAGTTGATATTCTCCTTAACTTGAAGAAACTAGCCGTTCGTTTGAATGAAAAAGAAGAAGTAACTTTGGATCTTCGTAAGCAAGGACCTTGTGTTGTAACTGCAGCAGATATTAAGTTAGATCATGATACTGAGATCGTCGATCCAGACCATGTTATTGCAACTTTAACATCTGATATCGAATTTGATATGACGTTAACAATCGCTCGTGGTCGTGGTTATCAACCTGTTACTGCTCGTCGTGGTCCTGATTCGCCTGAGTTAGTATTAGGCACGCTTGAAATTGATGCTAGTTTTAGCCCAATTACTCGTGTGGCTTACGAGGTAGATAGTGCTCGTTATGATCAGCGTGCTGATATGGATAAGTTGATCATTGAGTTGCAAACGGATGGTTCTGTTGATCCAGAAGAAACAATTAGTAATGCTGCAACTATATTGCATGAGCAACTTGCTGTTTTCTTCGATCTAACAATTATTGAAGCAGAACCAGATATTGAGCCTGAGCCAGAGATTGATCCAATCTTATTGCGCCCTGTGGATGATCTTGAATTGACAGTACGTTCTGCGAATTGTTTGAAGGCTGAGCAAGTTTATTATATTGGTGATCTTGTTCAGAAAACAGAGAGTGAGTTGCTAAAAACTCCTAATCTAGGTAAAAAATCACTTACAGAGATTAAAGATGTTCTTGGTTCTCATGGTCTGACTTTAGGTTCAAGATTAGAGAATTGGCCACCAGTAGTGGCAGAAAGTAATGATGCCAGAGTTGGCTAATTAGTTAATAATAGGATTTAAAAATGCGTCATCGTAAAACTGGTCGTCAGCTGAGTAGAAACAGTAGTCATCGTAAAGCTACATTACAAAGTTTATCAAATGCATTGTTTCGTTATGAAGCTATCAAGACAACTGTAGCCAAAGCAAAAGAGCTAAGAAGAGTAGCTGAGCCTCTGGTTACACGCTCAAAAATAGATTCTGTTCATAACAGAAGAATAGTTTTTGCTCGTTTGCGTGATAAAGAAATAGTTGGGAAGTTATTCAATGAGCTTGGCCCTCGTTATTCTGAGCGTCCTGGTGGGTATCTTCGCATTATCAAGTGCGGTTATCGTGCAGGTGATAATGCGCCAATGGCATATGTTGAATTAGTAGATCGTCCAGAAGCATAATTTCTCTGGATTCTTTCTAAAAAAAGCTGGTTCTTCCAGCTTTTTTTATGCCTGTTTTTTAATATTTTATGGGTAGTATTTTTTTGTTGATGCGCTTTAATAAGCTGGTTTCTGCTGTTTTATTTAGGTTGTAAATTTTGTAGTTTACTCCAGACCACTCTTTTAGCTCTGTGGCAAAAAGTGCTAATTTATCTTCATTCACATCAGTTAGCACTTCTATAAAATCCTCTCCCTTAGCGTGTGATATATAACAAGTTAAACCTCCATTCAAAATACAAATTCTGCGTATTATTTCTTTATTAGGCGTGATTGAATCCATTATTGATCCTTGTCATTGATTGTTGTTTGTGTATGACTAAACTGAAAGATAAAACTACTGGATGAGGTGTATCTAGTTTTCTCACAACTTTAAGATATTACGGGTATTTTTTTGTCTATGTCAAATAATGAATCAAGTATTGTAACGGCAGCTAGTTCTAAGTCTTCTGCTAAGGTTTTTAATTACGGAAATATATTATCTGTTCTTATTCCATTTCCACTCTTTATTCTTTGGTTCGGTGTGTCAATGGTTTTTTATGCGATGTTTAGACATCACCCAAATAAGCGAGTAGGATACTTTACCCAAATTGCGGCATATCAATATTACGCACTAGCGGGTGTATTGGTGCCGATATTAAGTTTTGCGCCGGGTGATTTTTTTAAAAAATACTGGGCGATTATTTGGGGGATATGTATTGTAGTAATGGTTCCATTAGCCGTGATACAGCTAATTAAAATTAATCGTGAAGAATGGAAAGATGTCAATATTGATAAAAAATAGCACTGAAATACGCACAGATTGGAAACTTGCTGAAATAGAGGCACTGTTTGATCTCCCTTTTAATGATCTTGTTTATAAAGCTCAGTCTATTCATAGAAAAAATTTTAATCCAAATGTTGTTCAGATAAGTACACTGTTGAGCATTAAAACTGGGGCTTGTCCTGAGGACTGCTCTTACTGTTCGCAAAGTGCTTCTAATGATACTTCTTTGGAGCGAGAAAGGTTATTGCCCTTAGATGAGGTCATTACTGCAGCTCAAGAAGCAAAGAATGCTGGTTCTACGCGTTTTTGTATGGGAGCTGCTTGGCGAAATCCAACGGATAAAAATTTAGACCGAGTAATTGATATGATATCAGCGGTCAAAAATATAGGAATGGAAACTTGTGTTACGCTAGGGATGTTAGAGAAACATCAAGCTGAACGGTTAAAAATTGCGGGTTTAGATTATTATAATCATAATTTAGACACATCCCCCGAATTTTATGGAGAAGTCATTACAACGCGAAGTTATCAAGACCGTTTAGATACTTTGGATCATGTCCGTGCTGCGAATATTAACGTTTGTTCTGGTGGTATTTTAGGGATGGGTGAAACACGACGTGATCGTGCTAGATTATTGCAAGAGTTAGCAACGTTGCCCGAGCATCCAGGGTCAGTGCCAATTAATGACTTAGTTCAGGTAAAAGGAACACCTTTGGATGGTATTGATCGTTTAGACTCTTTTGAGTTTGTACGTACAGTAGCTGTAGCGCGTATATTAATGCCTAAATCTTATGTACGATTATCAGCAGGTCGCATGGAAATGAACGATGAAATGCAATCACTGTGTTTCTTGTCTGGTGCGAACTCAATTTTTTATGGTGACCGTTTGTTGACGACTGATAATCCAGTAGAAAACCATGATGACAGCTTATTTAAAAAACTCGGTGTTGAAGCAGAAAAATCATCATTTAATAGTGTGGTTAATATCTAATATTATTCTCTGTATTTAA
>CAZQTJ010000012.1:0-15817 GCA_964596035.1 uncultured Cocleimonas sp.
GGGCAATACTTAATTAATATTGCAAACACCCCATCACAACCATAAAAATAATAAGAGACTTGAAAATGCAATGTAAAATTTGCGGCAACAGTGAAAACAATACACGTTACGAAGCAACAGAGTTAATGCTTGGGCTGCGTGATAAGCATACTTATATTCAATGTAATGCTTGCGATTGTTTACAAATCGCTAAAATCCCAGAAAATCTTCCTAGCTATTACCCCGATGATGATTATTACTCTTACGACAAAATTCAATCTGTCACAGGGCTTAAAAAATTCCTCATCAATAAACGTGATCTTTATGCCGCAACAGGCAGTTGCTTTTTAGGCAAGCTTATTCATCAGTTTATGCCGCATAGTAAAATCCACACCCTGCAAAAAGCAGGGATAACAAAAGCTTCACGTATTCTGGATGTGGGCTGTGGTGCAGGTCATTTATTACACTCTCTACAAGAGGCTGGCTTTACTAATTTACTCGGTATTGATCCTTTTAATGCTGAAGATATTCAATACGACAATGGCTTAAAAATTGAAAAAAAATCAATCCATGAGATGCAACAAGGTGACTGGGATTTGATTATGTTTCATCATTCTTTTGAGCATGTCGCTGACCAAGTAGAAACCTTAGCAAAGGCGGCCAGTCTGTTAAAAACAGGTGGCACTTGCTTAGTGCGCGTACCCACAGCATCATCATGGGCATGGAAACATTACGGTGTTAATTGGGTACAGCTAGATGCTCCCCGCCATCTCTTCTTACACTCGATTGCGAGCATGAAGTTACTCTCTGAGAAGGTTGGATTAAAAATGGAGCATGTTGTCTATGACTCCTTTGCTTTTCAGCTTTGGGGCAGTGAGCAGTATGAGAAAGATATTCCTCTTAACGATGAACGATCTTATGCCGTAAACCCTGATAAGTCTCCTTTTTCTAAAGATGACATTGCGAACTTTGAAAAACGCAGCATCGAGTTAAACAAGAACAATCAAGGTGATCAAGCCGCTTTTTACTTGAAAAAATCAACCTAAAAAATCGCTTGAGAAGCAACTAAAAATGAGTAAAAAAACTAAAATTCTAGCGATTTCTTCGCCTGGTGGGCACTGGATACAATTAAATAAAATTTGCAACCCGATGGAAAGTCAATTTGATGTGGTCTACGCCACCCCAGGCGCGCAATACAAATCATCTGCGCAGTCGCCCACCGCTAAAAAAGTCTACGCTATCACCGATGCGAGTGCAGACAGCAAGCTAAATCTTATTCCTGTGACACTACAAATTTTAACCATTCTGATTCGTGAGCGACCTAATACCATTATCACCACAGGAGCAGCTCCTGGAGTGATGGCCGTTTTATTGGGCAAGTTTTTACCTATAAAAACCATATGGGTCGATAGTATCGCCAATGTTAAAACACTCTCTCGCTCAGGAAAAATGGTCAAAAAACATGCCAACTTAGTGATAACACAATGGGAAGATTTAAGTGACAATAAATCCATACTCTATCGAGGATCAGTTTTATGATTTTCGTTGCCGTTGGAACACAGTTTCCATTTGATCGCTTAATTAAAGCAATGGATGAATGGGCAAGAGATAACAATGAAGAGGTTATTGCACAAATTGCAGGCGGTGAATACACCCCGAAACATGCAAAATGGGAGCGATTCTTAGACGGAGAACAATATAATCACTATATAAAAGAAGCCTCTGTTTTTGTGTCTCACGCTGGTATGGGTAATATTATTAGCGCACGCAATCATAATACTCCCATTATTGTCATGAATAGGCAGTATGAGCTAGGTGAACATCGTAATAATCATCAAGCAGATGGGATTAAATGGATGGCAGAATTATCAGGTGTTTATGCCGCACCAACACAAAAAATACTTTATTCACTTTTAGATGACACTCTTGCGCTTCAAGTATCAAATGAAAATGAGACACAAAACCTTGACCGATTAACTCAATTCCTTGGCGATTACATTAATACAGGGAAAACGGCTGAATGAGTCTGTTGAAAAAGTTAATAAATAACCCTTTATTAATCAGTAGTTTTTTCTCGATTATTGCCCGCTTCACAGGCGTTGCCTTAAACTTTGCAGCTTCCATTATTATTACACGCCAACTAAATATCTCTGAAGCTGGCGTTGTTTTTATGCTGATGTTATTTGTAACAGGCGTATCGCTCATTAGTCGTATTGGTGTCGATCAATTAATCGTCAAATCTGTCGCCACTATTGCTGATGACCAACCAGAACAACGCACTGCTATTTTACTCAACAGCTATAAACTCCTAAGCATCACATCCTTTATTTTTATTGCTATCTGGATTCTTCTCAGCCCTTGGATACGCGATGCTTTTTTTCATAATGAAATCAAATTAAATGATTTAAAATTAGCGGGAATCGCACTGCTCTTTTTTAATCTCATTACGACCAATAGCTTTTATTTAAAAGGCTTAAAACGAAGCTCATCTTCCGTTCTAGTACAAAATGCAATACCAGCTATCAGCCTGCTATTTTTAATCGCTATTTTTTGGAGTTCTTTTAAAGATAATCAATTCATTGTTAATCTGTATACTTTTTCGATTGTCCTTGCAGGTATTTTGTCTGTTTTTATTGTTCTGCCGTATTTAAAAAGTCAACAACATTTAACTCCCCCAGCCCCTACTCCCTTAAAAATATTCAAAGATTCCTTACCCTTAGCACCGATCTCTTTTTCTGCCTTTTTTATGCTATGGATAGACACTTTAATGGTAGGGTGGTTTCTACAAAATGAAGAGGTTGCCCTCTATAATGTGGCCGCCAAAATATCCTTTATTAGTTTATTTTTTCTAGGCGCATTAGATGCCACCATTTACCCCCGCTTGCTCTCCATTTTTCATCACAAAAAAGAAAAATTACATTCCTTCTTCTGGCAAGCAACATTACTGGTTATTAGCACCCTGCTAGGCGTTACATTATTCATGCTATTTCTCTCAGATTGGTTATTACTTGCCTTTAACGATCAATATGTTAGTGCTAGAATGACGCTCATTATATTGCTTTTCGCCCAATTTTTTCGTGCTACCAGTCTGACCTTCTCTTTTATGTTTATAATTCAAGAAAAAGTACGCTATTTGAATATTGTTTTGGTTTTAGCACTTATCGTAGACTTAATAAGTAATATCGTATTCATTCCAAAGTATGGAATTGAAGGTGCTGCGATCGCGACACTTGTTACGAATATTTTTCTTAGCATAACAATTGTGATGATCTTTCTATATCACAAACTCCTACCAAGGACAGAACTTGCATGATTTATAAAATACTAGGTGTTCTGTTCGTTATCTCTATTTTTATTCCTGTTGAATTCCACTACCTTGTTGGCTCTTTACGTATTGAAGCCTATCGCGTAGTGCTTGGTATAGCCTTACTCTATAGCCTATTCAATATCAAAGATGTGTTAGAAAAAGCCGATCTCGTTGATATTTTACTGTTCATGTTTATTCTGCTTGCCAGCGCCAGCCTGATTTATAATCATGGCATACAAAAAGGCATCGAGTCATCAGGCATACTCACTATTGAAATTCTTGGTGCGTTTTATCTCGCGCGTGGACTTATCACCACACCTAAAAGCTATTATCAGATCAATATGTTATTTGTGACGATTCTCGCTTTTCTCGTTATTATTTCTCTCTACGAGGCCTTTGCTCAACACCGTATTTTGCACGAATGGGCAACTCGCTTAACAGGTCATGAATCACTCGACTGGCGACTTTATACGCACTACTACATCCGCTTTGGTATTATGCGTACCACCAATTTATTTGCCCACCCTATTTTGTATGGAACAATCGGTGCAATGTTCTTCCCTTTCATTGTTTTACTCGTTCTTTATCGCTACAAAGTAAGTAATTTACTAAAAGCACTCGCCCTACTGATTGGCATGATTTCAACACTATCGTCAGCGCCTTTATTATCCGTTGCCTTTCAAGGAATGACTGCAATACTTGCACAATATTGGTCAGGCGCAAAAAGACTTTGGGCCGCCTTAGCCTTCTCCGCTTTATCGGTCTTTTTAATTATCGAGGCGCTTTCCAATCGCGGTGTCTTCGCCATCCTTATTTCCTACCTCACCTTTAACCCTGTCACAGGGTACTATCGGATGTTGCAATGGAAATATTCGATGGACGATATTGCAGGAAGTCCAGTGTTTGGTATCGGCTTACATGACTGGACACGCCCTGAATGGATGAATTCTAGTATTGATAGTTTTTGGCTATTAATGACCATGCAACACGGCGTATTTGCAGGTTTTATTTTATTTTTCTGTTCATTTTATGCCGTATTCAACGTATTAGGTAATCTCCATAAACACCATCCTGCTACTCGTTGGATGGTAAAATCTTGGATATTAGCCTTTATGTCACTGATTCTAATTGGCTTTACTGTTGATTATTTCGGCAAAATACAACCGTTGTTCTTCTTTGTCCTTGGCTCTATTGGCTGGGCAAAATATTATCCTGAGCTAAATAAAGCCGTGGCTAAAGTCGTTCGAAAATCTCAAATAAAAGCACTACGAAAACAACAAACAAGGTTATAAAATTTATGCGCTTACGTTTCGTCAATCAAAAAATGTTTATGCACCTTGTAGGATTTCGCAATAAACTGCTTTATGCAAGAACATGGTATTTTCGCACTGTTTACGGAATGAATATCGCCAAAGATGTTCGCATATCCTTTAAAGCACGACTGGATAAAACCAATCCCAAAGGCTTAACCATTGGTGAGAAAACGATGGTTACGTTTGATACCATTATTCTTTCTCACGACTATGCTTCTCGCAAACATGCCGCAAAAACAGTGATCGGTACGCATTGCTTTATTGGTTGTGGCTCGATTATTTTACCCAATGTCACCATTGGGAATCATGTTATTGTTGCCGCAGGTAGCGTCGTCACAAAAGACGTTCCTTCCAACAGTATCGTCGCTGGCAACCCAGCAAAAATACTACGATCAGATATTCAAACCATTGAATACGGGATGCTTGCAGAATGAAACAACTCGATATTATTATTGTTTCATACAATACCGCTGAATACACCAAGCGTGCAATTCAATCTGTCTACGATGAAACCCACACAACAGCCTTTAATATTGTTGTTGTTGACAATGCCTCGCCAGACAACTCTGTCGAAGTTATACGCAATAATTTTCCTGATGTACAATTAATCGAGTCAAAAGAAAACCTAGGTTTTGCTGGTGGCGTTAATCTTGGCGCAAAAGCCGTCAACTCGGATTATGTATTATTGCTTAACCCTGATACTATTATCCTTGATGGCGCAATTGATAAACTCATGCAATTTGCACAAGAGAAATCAAAGTCAGGCATTTGGGGAGGGGTAACACTCAATAATGACTTATCACTCAATCCAAACAATGCCCGCGCAAAACTATCCTTTAAAACATTACTCTTCAGCGCATTAGGTTTAAGCAAAATATTCCGCTCTAGCTGTTTTTTCAATTATGACAACTACGGCTGTTGGGATCGCAAAAGTGTACGAGAGGTAGACGTTATTACAGGCTGTTTCTTTCTTACGCCAAGATCATTGTGGACTGAATTAGAAGGGCTTGATGATACCTTCTTTATGTATGCAGAAGAAGCTGACTATTGTATTCGCGCTATCAAGAAAGGCTATCAACCGATCGTCACGCCTGATGCTAAAATTATTCATCATGGTGGCGTTAGTGAAGCTAATTTCTCGGGTAAAATGATTAAACTTCTCAAGGGAAAAGCAGAGCTTATCAACAAACATACCAAGCCTTGGAAACAAAAAATATATAAAAATTTGCTCTTAATGCATGTAATTAATAAGTATTTATCTTACACTGTCCTAGCATTAGTAAAAAAGGACAAGGAAATCTTATTATCAGAATGGCGCACCATTTTCCAACAACGTCATTCTTGGCTAAAAGGATATCGCTAAATATGGCTACAGTCATTGTACCTGCACATAATGAAGCTGGAGTAATCGAAGATTGCCTCAATAGCCTCATCAAACAAGATGGCATTGACCATCTGATTGTTGCCTGCAATGGCTGTACAGACAATACGGTTGACATTGTAAAAGAAAAATTTCCTTCTGCTAATTGTCTTAATATCAAAAAACCGTCAAAAGTAAATGCACTAAACGAAGCTGAGAAGATAGCAAAAGAACTAGGTGTTACCTACCCTATTTTTTATATTGATGCTGATACTCAACTGAGCAGTAACTGCATTAGTAAAATCACCCAAACATTAGAAAATAGCAATACTTTACTCGCGGCTCCAACCCCTATTATCGACACTTCTAAATCCTCTTGGTTAGTCAAAAAATACTATCAAATATGGGTTAATCTTCCCTATATAAAAGAAGGCGTTATTGCAACGTGTAGCTATATCATTACCAAACAAGGTCGCCAACGTTTTGAAAAGTTCCCCGAAATCATAAATGATGATGGCTACGTGCGCTGCCACTTCAAAAATAGTGAAATAGCTAATATTGCAGAGACCGAAATTTATATTCGCGCACCTCGGGATATTTTTTCACTCATTAAAATCAAAACACGAGCGCGATTAGGTAATATGGAGTTATCTCGCACTAAACAATGCCCTGTCAAAGAAGCCAAGCACTATGGTAATGTCATGGCATCGAGACTATTAAGTAAAGAATTTATCCCCGCCTCTTTTTATATCATTATTGCCACCATTATACGCATAAGATCTAAACTACAGTTAAAACAACTACAAAACTACAAATGGGAGAAAGACCTTTCATCTCGGTAAACACATTTACTGGGCATAAAGTCACTAAATCGCCACCTTTTATTAGCCAATTGTAATAAAGCACTAAATAATTAGCTATATTAGGATACCCCCAACATTATTTGAGAGAAACAATAGTGGAAGATAAAAGAATCAGTTCAGAGTTAATTTATCGTAGCACTGATAATTTAACGATTTTACTTACCCTATCCCTAGGTGCCTTTTATACTAAACTGTACAGCTTAAATAGCTACATCATTGCAGGATTAAGCGCCGTTATATTATTTGGTCTAATTAGTCGTTTTACGGAAATATATGCATCGTGGAGTGGTCGCCCTCTTCGTGATGAAGCTATTCGTATTTTTATTACATGGACACTCACCTTCTTTTCATTAATTCTTATTGCCTTTATTAGCAAAACCAGCGAAGATTTTTCCCGCCTTGTATTAATTTCTTGGGCCATTGCAACGCCTGTACTACTCATTCTCTCTCGCTACACTCTACGAAAAATATTCTCTCACTTAAGACGCATCGGCATTAATAATAGGACCGTTGCTATTGTTGGCATAACCGAAAATGGATTACGCTTCGCGCGCGACTTAGAAAACAGACCTGAATATGGCTATCATGTTGCAGGGTTTTATGACGAGCGATGCAATAAAGATCGAACCAATGATCCTGAAGAAAATTCATACGAACATTTAGGTGATTTTGACGACCTGATTGCATCAGCCCAAAAAGGAGAATGGGATCAGATTTATTTTGCACTACCTGTCGAAGCCAAAGATAGAATGCTAAAATTACTTGAAGCTCTTTCCGATAGCGCAACACCTATCCGCCTTTTACCTGACTATTTCACAACTAACTTATTACAAAGCAAGTACATGGAAATAGCAGAAACACCTGTTCTCTGTATCTATGACTCTCCCTTTTCCGCAGATCATGCCTTCTTAAAACGTATTGAAGACATACTTGTTGGCAGTGTTATTCTCACTCTAATCTCTCCTATTATGTTAGCAATAGGCTTAGCCGTTAAACTGACATCCAAGGGTCCTATTATTTTCAAACAAACTCGCTATGGACTTAAAGGCGAGAAAATCCAAGTTTGGAAATTCCGCAGTATGACGGTGTGTGAAGATGGAGATACGGTTACTCAAGCCTGTAAAAATGACCCCCGATTTACCCCCATAGGAAAATTCTTACGTAGAACATCGCTTGATGAACTCCCTCAATTCATCAATGTAATACAAGGTCATATGTCTATTGTTGGTCCTCGACCACACGCTGTTGCGCATAATGAAGAATACCGCTCTAGAATTTCTGGCTATATGTTGAGACACTTAGTGAAACCTGGCATTACAGGCTGGGCACAAATAAATGGCTGGCGCGGTGAAACAAATACCATTTATAAAATGGAAAAACGTATAGAATTTGACCTTGAATACATGCGCGAATGGACATTATGGTTAGATATTAAAATTATATTTTTAACAATATCACGCGCTTTTTTTGATAAAAATGTTTATTAATTAAAGCATTAACTATAACTTTATAATAAATGACCTCTTAGCATCGCTACGACGATATTTTCTAACGAAGATAGCGAGAATTTAGGCTTCAAGCTATTAGTCTAACGTAGCTATTTTTTTACCTCCTACCAAAGTAACTCTTTTGCAACTTGATCAAATAACATTCACACGCTTTATTGCGGCCCTATCTGTTGTCTTTTTTCATTATGGTATGGATGTATTTCCCGCAAACACCTACTTGCATGGGGCTGTTACAGCAGGGCCTATAGCTGTAAACTATTTTTACATACTATCTGGCTTTATTATGGCCATTGCTTATTACAAGCCACAGCAACAATCTAGCTTCAATAAGTGGAAATATTGGCTTGCACGTTTCGCACGTATCTACCCTATTTACCTTATCGCCCTCTTATTAATCGTTGCGGCTAAATACAAAATACTTGCCGACGATCCTCTCAGTCTCCCTTTACACTTAGGCATGTTGCAAGCTTGGATTCCTGGCTACCCAATCACTTTAAATACGCCAGGCTGGTCTTTATCAGTTGAAGCTTTCTTTTATCTCTGCTTTCCTTTTTTACTTTTAAGCGTCTATAAACACGGCACGCAACGCTTAATTATATTGACAGTAATATTATGGCTAGTAACTCAAGCACTCCTCCTAAGCCTTCTCAATAGCAGTGAATACGCTCCAAAATCTTTTCTGCATGACTTTATCTATTACAATCCACTCATGCACCTAAATGCCTTTATTGCAGGATTTTTAACCGGCGTGTTTTTTAAGAGTAATAAATTTACCGTATCAAAATATAATACAATATGGCTGGTCTGCTCCGTTATTTTGATCACCGTCTTACTTATTTTCAAACCCTCAATAGAAAATATTATTGGTATTAAATTAGCATTTACTAATGGGCTTATTGCTCCTGCTTTTTTATTGTTTATTGTTTTTCTAGCACAAGAAAAAGGCTGTATAACAACTATCTTCAGCAATAAGTGGCTGGTACTGCTAGGCGAAGCAAGCTTCTCTCTCTATATTTTACAAAAACCTTTACATGGCGTTTATGACAAGCTCATAGTAAATAAATTTTCACTTTCAAATGAACTTCATTTTTATATTTTCTTATGCTTTCTTATTTTAGCCTCAATCCTATCTTATAAGTACTTTGAAACACCAATGAGGAAACACATTAATAATCTTTATAAATCATAGCGATAAAAACAAATCAGTAAAAAACCAGTATTGCTAATAGATATTTTTTTCTTCAGTTATCAATAAATTAGATAACTTAAACTTGATTGTTTATACACCACTTGATTGTTACCTTTTTTAATGTTTGCTATTATCCATAGCCAAAATAATACTTATAATAAATCATCAAACTGGGTAACTCATCGACAATACATTTAGGTTTATCGACTTGTATTTGATTAAAAAAAGAATAGGATGGAAACTTAATATATACATGACAGTAGAGCATAAGCAGAATAATTTCTGCAAGACCTTTTTGCAGCTAACAAGGAAGGCTTCTTTTAGAAACCTATCTTCCTAAATTAACATCGAAACTATAACATTTTCACTCCGCTACTAACCAATATACCGTAGATCATATGAGCTCAGAGAATAGCCAAATATTTCCAGTCAAAACTTCAAATACTAATGGACGATTAGTTGTACCTTCTAATGAAATTTACCCTGAAGAAATTTTAGAACAGCGATCAGGGCTAAATTTGCGAGACTTTATAACAACACTCGCTAGGCATAAAACCCTCCTTATTGGGTTTACTCTAGCAACAGTATTATTTGCGATTATTGTTACTTTGTTAATGGATCCTGTCTATAGAGCTAGTTCCACTCTTCAAATAGAGAGAAATGCTAAAAAAGTTGTCAATACAGACATGCTAAATGCACAAGAGTCTCGTAGTGATAAAGATTTCTACGAAACCCAACGACAGCTTATCCAAAGTAGAGCTTTAGCCCGTAGAGTTATCAATCAGCTGGATTTGGAAAAAAATGCTGCCTCTACTGGGATAATTTCTAGTCTAAAGTCACTACTAGGATTACAAAGTGATGCTAATAAAAAGAACCCTAGCGTTGTTGAAACCCTTTTCTTAGAAGGTCTCAGTGTCACGCCTGTAAGCAACTCTCAACTAGTACAAATAAACTACGAATCGACAGATCCAAAACTTGCGGCCAAGATCGCAAACGCGGTTACTAAAACATTTGTTCGAATGAACTTAGAGCGTCGCTTTGATACAGCATCATACTCAACAGAATTTTTAACGAGTAGTATTGCTAAAACCAAGAAAAATCTTGAAAAGTCTGAAAGACTACTTAATGAATATGCAACTAAATACAACATTATCCAAGGCGCTGAAGGCGAAGATAATAATACTCACTCTTTAAAGAAAATGGCTGAGGAGCTTATCACCGCAGGAAAAGAACGAATTGAAGCAGAGTCAGCTTATGAACAATCAAAACATACTGTTGATGATAAAAATGCCACTTCTGTACGTATATTAAAAGATCCTTACATCCAGTCATTAAAGAAAACACTTGCTAGACTTGAAGCAAACTCCCAAGAAATATTAAAAACCAGCTCTTCTCGTTCGTCGAAAGCTAAGCGCATCAGAAAACAAATTGATGAGGTTCGCTCGCAAATCAATATTGAATCCTATGCGATTAAAAGTGCTTTAAAATCAGAGTTTTTTGCTGCCAAACAAAAAGAAAGCATGATCAAAAAACAACTTGAGCAGCTAAAAAAGGAAACTTTAGCGATTCAAGGAAAAAGTATAAAATACAATACTCTTTTACGCGAAGTAGAATCTAATCGTGATTCATTCAAAAATCTTTTAGGTCAACTAAAGCAAGTAACTCTTGCAGGTAATGTCGATAGTAATAACATCTCTATTATTGATAAGGCGGGTATTCCTTATAAAAAGTTTAAACCTAACTTTAAAACTAATATCGCTTTTGGTTTACTTTTAGGGTTACTACTTGGAATGGCCGCTGCATTCCTACGAGAGTTTATGGATGATAGCGTCAAAAACCCTGATGAGTTAGAAAAACTAACAGGGCTTCCTGTGCTAGGCATGCTTCCATCACAATCATCATTGTCCCCTAGCTCAGTGGCACTTCAAACCTATAATGAACCCAAATCTCCCTTAGCTGAAGCAATCCGCTCTCTTAGAACCAGCTTAAGATTTTCTACAAGAGAAGGCGCGCCTAAAAGTACCTTTATTACTAGCTCTGCCGCTGGCGAAGGAAAAAGTACTGTCTCTATTAATTTAGCAACGGCATATGCTCAGTCTGGTAATAAAATATTACTAATTGATGCTGATTTACGAAACCCTTCTTTACATAAACTTTTCAAATTAGAGAACTATACAGGTCTCACTAATTATCTAGCGGGGGGAGGCTCTAGTAGTGACATTTACCGTCCGACTATGATAAAAAACCTTGATGTTATTACCTCGGGACCTATTCCTCCCGATCCTGTTGAATTACTCTCAGGAAATCGTATGGGCACATTGTTAAGCAATGCATCTGCTGATTTTGATTACATCATCGTTGACGGCCCTCCTGTATTAGGCTTAGCGGATGCACTTGTTATATCAGGATTATGCGATGCTACCATCCTAACAATAGAAGCGGGTAAAACACGTAAAGTTACTTTAATGAAAAGCCTAAAGCGTCTAGAAAGAGCCCACAGCAATTTAGTCGGGCTTCTCTTTACACGTGTGGATAGTTCAGTAGATGCCGATTATCACGAAGATTATCATTACCCCTATAGTGGTGATAACGACAATACAGAAAGTGTAAATAACTCTGTTGTTACTCCTTTAAAACTTCACCGTCGAGCTTAGGAACTCTAAAGAAATTAAGAGAAATAAGTAGGTGGGTACAATAAATCTAACAAAATTTCGACAGATATTTTTTGATATTCAAGACGTTGTTAGCGCTCTATAGGGCGCTGACAACAACGCAGAAGCTCGGAAAATAAATACGTTAGATGTATTGTGTATCTACTTACAGTCTATTTTGTTCGCTAGAAAATTAAGAGCCTTACTGTGAAATCAGAAGCAATACGCTGTGCCATTAAACTGTATTCAGAACCAACTTTATTGGCTCGCTTTAATGATCCTTTCAGAAAGCTCCCAAGAGGCATTACAGAGTTATTACGGATAGTATCTTCAGATACGGCATTAAAAAATATATCGCTTAAAAATAAGCTACATGCCCCGCATTTAAAAAAGGTACTAATAAACTACATACAGCTAGTTTTACTCCAAGATAGTAACTCAAATAAAAGAAAGCTCGGGCTTGATAACAACTCCAATCCTTCACAAGCTAAGTTACATTACAAACTTTTGATGAATATATTTCATCCTGACAAATCAAGCGATAATATAGACCCAAGGTTTTCACAAACTATCTTATGCGCCTATAAAAACCTGCAACACAGTTCAGAAAATATAAAAAAAACCACTACCACCTCTTCATTAAAGAAAACACCATCTCCTTTAAAACACAAACGCAGCTACTCAGGTAAAAACACAAGTCTATTTAAAGCAAAGCAAAAAAACGCTCTCAAAAAAATAGGATTATTAAAAAGTGGGAGTATTGCTGTATTAACAATGACCTTGGGCTTAGCTCTACTAATGCCTTCTAGCCCTCAGCTTATATCAAAAAAACACACTGAAAATCCTGCACTAAAAAACTATAGAAATCAGTCATCAGAATGGAAAAGTCCAAGAGCACGTAACACTCGACAAAAAATAATAAAGCCTATGGTATTCACCAACAAAAAGCCAATTTAGGGACTGAGCAATAATAATTCCACTTCCAATAGTAGAACATGAAGCTCATAATTTTTTCAAATAAGACACACCACCCAACTGTTTCATCTGCTGTAATATCCATCGCTGTCTTTTTTTCAAACTTTCACTAGGCTGATGCACATTTGATTTTGCAGGAGTTGGAAGTACCGCCGCAAGATAAGCTGCCTGCTCAAGTGTTAAATCTTTAGGTAATTTATTAAATAATTTTTTACTGGAAGCTTTCACTCCAAAAGTAACGGGCGCAAATTGTGCTACATTTAAATAGACTTCTAAAATGCGCTTTTTCGACCAAGCTAGCTCTAATGAAACCGCTATAAACGCTTCCAATACTTTACGCACATAGCTACGTCCATTCCATAAAAATAAATTTTTAGCGAGTTGCTGAGTCAAGGTGCTCGCACCACGAAAAGAAGACTTCCCACGATAAGCGCTCGATATAACTTTAGACAACTCAACAGTGTCTATACCCCAATGATTAGGAAACCGCTGATCTTCCGCACTCATGACCGCCACCGCTATTTGCGGCGATATATCTTCCCAATTTGTCCATTCATAATTGGCAGCTTGATATATTTTAGGTTCATGTGCAGCTAACTGATTTTGATGCCAGATAAAAGCAGAGGTGGGAAGTGGTAACCAACGAAAAATAATGAGCAGTGATAAGTAAAAAAATAGGCTGATTAAAAAAAACCATTTAATCAATCTAAAAAGCTTAGCCGCAATACGAAACAAAAATCGAGACAATACGCTTCTAAAGAACCCTGATGTTGTGGTTCTTGTCATTTGTATATTGTGTCCTTTATCCACTGTTCCCCCGTGGATAAAACGATTAATCTTCATAATGCTACTACGAATGATGTACGAATTTATAGTTTACCCTTTATTCCCTTATACTTCAGCCTATCCATTTAGGCAACCACTTTAAGGTTCCCCTAAAACCCCATCCTTCAAGCTGAGTTAGCCTATTATTTTAATCATATGAAAATAATCATACATAAAAATATCAATGAGATAGCTGTATCTACATGGAATACATTGGTTATAGATAACAATCCTTTTTTACAACATGAATTTCTTGCTGCACTAGAGAATCATGGCTGTGTCAGCGATCAATATGGGTGGACTCCATGCCATATTGCCATTTATAGCAATAATAAGCTAATTGGCGCGATGCCTTTATACGAAAAACATAATAGCTATGGCGAATTTGTTTTTGATCATGCTTGGGCAGATGCATACCAACGCAGTGGATTTAATTATTTTCCTAAGCTGGTCTCTTCTATCCCCTACACGCCCGCTACGGGGCAACGCTTATTAGCAATTGAAAATCAACAAGAAGAAATTTTTGGATTATTGCTAAAAACAGCGCAACAACTCTGTGAACAAAAAAATTATAGTGGCTTTCATTGCTTGTTTCCTACTCAAAAACAACATAAATGGTTAACTCAACAAAATTTACTGACACGCTATGACTGCCAATTTCACTGGCATAATAACGACTATAGTAGCTTTGACGATTTTCTTGCCACTTTAACCGCAAAGAAACGTAAAAACATTCGTCAAGAGCGTCGCCGTGTTGAACAATCCAATATCACACTTCGCTGTTTAGATGGTCATACCGCAACAGATAAAGATTGGAAAGATTTTACTCTATTTTACAATCAAACCTTTGCGGAAAAACATGGCATGGCGACCTTGAATTATGGTTTTTTCCATGAAGTTGCACAGAAACTACCACAACACATTTTACTTGTATTAGCAGATACAGAAGCAGGAGAATGTATTGCTGGTTCCTTGATGTTTGTCAGTGACACTACGCTGTATGGACGGCATTGGGGAGCAATAGAGCAGGTTGATAAGCTACATTTTGAAGCATGTTACTACCAAGGCATTGAATATTGTATTGAACACAATATACAGCACTTTGAACCAGGTGCTCAGGGTGAACATAAAATTGCACGAGGCTTTCTCCCCACTCTAACTCAATCTAGCCATTGGTTAAACAACTCACCTTTTCAAGCCTCTATTGAACAATTTGTACAACACGAACAAGATGCCATTAAACGCTATATAGATAGTTTAAAGTCCCCCTACAAGGAAAATATATGAAGCCTTATTCCGCAGCGTGCGACCAAAACCGTTATGCCATTCTTGATATTATCAAGCCGTTATTATCAGAGAAAAGAACTGTCTTAGAAATAGGTAGCGGCACAGGACAACATGCCCTATTTTTTGCTCAAGAAATGCCACATTTAATATGGCAAACCAGTGATAGAGTTGAAAACCATGCGGGTATTCTTCAGTGGCTACAAGAAGCTAAACTAAACAATACACCTCCTCCAATTTCACTGAATGTCAGCAAAGATAAATGGCCTAAAATTAATGTCGATGCTATTTTTTCTGCTAACGCGGTACATATCATGGCTTGGGAGAGCGTTATTGATTTATTCGAAAATGCAGGAAAATTGTTACCCAAAGGAGCCTTATTTATTCTATACGGCCCTTTTAACTATAATGGAAATTATACCAGTGACAGCAATAAGCGTTTTGATTCATGGTTGAAAAGTCGTGATCCTAAAAGTGGTATCAGAGATTTTGAAGCCCTAAACAAGCTTGCTAATGAAGCAAACCTCAGCTTTGTTGAAGATTTTGACATGCCTGAAAATAAT
>CAZQTJ010000013.1:0-14355 GCA_964596035.1 uncultured Cocleimonas sp.
ATGTCAACCCTCAATCATCATATTTTATATTTTATTTCCAACAACAAAATACAACACCTTCTGCTACCATTACCCATCAATCAAAAAAAACTTGAATCAAACATTAATATTGATAAAACTCATGACACAAAAACACACAAATAAGCACCTATTAAGATTATGAAAATAACAATCTATGGATCCAACTACATAGGACTTGTCACAGCAGCCTGCATGGCGCAGACAGGCAACGATGTGCTTTGCATTGATGCAAACGAAACAACTATCAAACAGCTACAGCATGGCACTATACCTATCTACGAGCCAGGCCTTGAAAACATAGTCCAAGAAAACATAAAATCAGGACGATTAAAATTCACCACATCTCTAAAAAAAGGCGTTGATCACGGGCTCTTCCAATTCATCGCAATTGACACCCCTTCTGAAGATAATGGCTCAGCTGATCTTAAGGATATATTTCAAATCGTCCGATCGATTGCTGAAAACATGAGTCAGTATAAAATCATCGTTGACAAATCAACCGTCCCCGTTGGCACAGGTGATCGCATCAGAGAGTTAACCACTGAAATATTGAAGCAACGAAACCTAAATATCGAATTTGATATTGTATCCAACCCTGAGTTTATTAAAGAAGGCGATGCTATTGATGACTTCATGAAGCCAGAGCGAATTATTATTGGTGCTGACAACCCTCGAACCACAGAGCTAATGCGAGAACTATACACGCCATTCAATCGCAGTCGTGACCGCGTAGTCTCTATGGATATTCGTTCTGCCGAATTAACCAAATACGCAGCAAACGCATTACTTGCGACAAAAATAAGCTTCATGAACGAACTATCCAATATAGCCGAATTACTTGACGCAGATATCGAGCAGGTTCGCATCGGCATTGGGTCTGACCCACGCATTGGCTATCACTTTATCTACCCCGGATGCGGCTATGGCGGCTCCTCATTCCCTAAAGACATACAAACACTCGCAAGAACAGCGCACGAGATTGGCTATAAAGCAGAATTACTTAACGCAGTAGAAGCCGTCAACCAACGCCAAATGCAAAAACCTTTTGAAAAACTACAACGTCAATATGGCAAATCACTTAAAGACAAAACAATTGCCATCTGGGGGCTATCGTTCAAACCAAACACCGATGATATGAAGGACGCGTCAAGCTGCTCCCTTATGGAATCACTTTGGAATATCGGCGCAAATATTCAGGCTTACGACCCCATTGCAACAGAAGCCTGCACAAAAATGTACGGTAACCGTAACGATCTAACACTTTACTCATCTGCCAATAAAGCATTACAGAATGCCGATGCTTTAGTTATCCTTACCGAATGGCAAGAATTTCGCAGCCCTGATTTCTCATACATTAAAGATACCCTCAATGATCCCGTTATTGTTGACGGTAGGAATTTATATAACCCACAACAAATGACTAACCTAGGTTTTACCTATTACGCCATTGGGCGTGGTGCATAACCATCTCAACACAACCACAGAACTATACACTTTGACTACAGACAACACGACTTACAACACCCTTATTATTGGTGCTGGCGCTGCTGGCATGATGTGCGCAATCGAAGCCAGTAAGCGTGGTCGAAACGTGCTATTGCTCGACAAAGCAGACAAAGTAGGTAAAAAAGTTCTAATCTCAGGCGGTGGTCGTTGCAATTTCACCAATCTATACACAGAAGCCGACAACTATCTTTCTAATAATCCACATTTTTGCAAATCTGCACTTGCTCGATATACACAATGGGATTTCATCGCACTACTGGAAAAACACAAATTGAGCTGGAGCGAAAAAACATTAGGACAACTTTTTTGCGATCAAAAATCAAAAGCTGTTGTTGAAATGCTCACCAACGAGTGCAAACAATACAATGTTAAAATAGAGACCGACTGCACCATCAAAATCATCAGCAAAACCACAGACCTATTTACAATAGAAACATCTAGCAAAAAATATAAAGCGGAATCTCTTGTCATCGCTACAGGTGGCCCCTCTATTCCTCGCATGGGTTCAAGTGATTTCGGCGTGCAAATTTCCAAACAGTTTGGATTAAAAAATATTCCATTCAAACCCGCCCTTGTCCCCTTTACATTTCCTCAAGATCAGCTTGAAACACTCTTTAAGCCATTGTCTGGCACTGCTATCAACGTGACCGTTAGCTGTAATCACGCAACTTTTCGCGAAGCCATGCTATTTACACACCGAGGACTGAGCGGCCCCGCTATATTACAAGTTTCATCTTACTGGAAAAAAGGTGATGAACTACAAATCAACTTACTTCCAGATATTCAAATATTAAAATGGTTAGAGCAACAACAAATAGAACACCCAAAAGCAGAATTAAAAACACGCCTAAGCCAAGTTATACCCAAAAAACTTGCGCACAAACTCTGTGAAAGTTATCTAATAAATAAACCACTACAGCAATACACATCCACAGAGTTCACCTTATTAGAAAAAAAATTATCTAACTGGACATTAAAGCCAAATGGAACAGAAGGCATGAGAACAGCAGAAGTTTGTATCGGAGGAGTTGATACGGACGAGTTATCATCAAAGACTTTTGAAGCAAAAAAGGTTGCTGGATTATATTTTATTGGTGAAACCGTTGATGTAACAGGACATCTTGGCGGATACAATTTTCAATGGGCATGGGCATCAGGCTGGTGTGCAGGGCAATTTGTATAAACTTAGGGGCAACGATCCACCGAGAGCTAGCACTCCACAACCATCCCCATAGCCTCTTGCAATAACTCAATACCAACCCCTTCTTTATGCGCATTTTCACTAAGATGTCGCCGCCACGCTTTCGCTCCTGTTTGTCCTTGAAACAAGCCTAGCAAATGCCTACTCATATGTTTTAAGTGAGAACCTTGTTTAATCTGATCTTCGACATAAGAAAAATATTGTTGCAACACTTGCTTGCGCGACAAAACATCACTCGCATGACCGTAGATTGCATTATCAACCTGCATTAACAGGTAAGGATTATGATAAGCTTCCCGCCCTACCATCACCCCATCAACATATTGCAAATGATCTAAACAAGCTTCCATTGTTTTAATCCCGCCATTAATAACAATTTCTAGCTCTGGATATTCCTGTTTTATTTGATACACTAAATTATAATTTAGCGGAGGAACATCCCTATTTTCCTTGGGACTCAAGCCTTTTAGCCATGCCTTACGCGCATGAATGATAAATGTTTCACAACCCGCCTGAGCGACAATATCCACAAACTGATGTAAACTTTCCTCTTCATTTTGATCATCAATTCCAAGGCG
The DNA here is from genome assembly GCA_964596035.1 of uncultured Cocleimonas sp. Taxonomy (GTDB): domain Bacteria; phylum Pseudomonadota; class Gammaproteobacteria; order Thiotrichales; family Thiotrichaceae; genus JAGLBW01. Next base: position 3,307 of record CAZQTJ010000013.1, read on the forward strand.
ATTTTTAACGGTTATGGGAATATCCACAGCAGAACACATCGCATCAACACATTCGGCAATTAAACTAGGCTCTGCCATCAAACATGCGCCAAATGCTCCTTTTTGCACTCTATCACTAGGGCAGCCCACATTAATATTGACCTCATCATAGCCATAGTCTTCAGCCATTTTTGCACATTCAGCCAACGCTTGAGGGTCACTACCACCCAATTGTAACGCGATAGGATGCTCGCTCTTATCAAAATACAAATGACGATGATTATCGCCATTCATTAATGCACCCACTGTCACCATCTCGGTATACAGCCACGCATTAGCTGAGATTAGACGCAAAAAATAACGTTCATGTCGATCTGTCCAATCCAACATGGGTGCAACGCAAAACCGACGGGAACTTATAGCCACGATACCACTCAATGAAAAAAGGAGAAAATTATATAGAAAGACGCTACACTATGCGTCATTTTTTCAATCTTAAAGAATAACTCTGCGGCTACTAAGAAATGAGGATTCAATAATCTACGAAACTTTACTTGCTTTTTTACCTCAGATTGAATGCTATCAATCGTTGCGTAGAGTAACTATGCGCCTCTTGAGAGCATCCAATCTGAAACAAAAATTCTGCGCCAAGTTCCGCATCTTATGAAATCCTCATTTCTAAACACAAAACAGTCAGCACGAGGCATTCCTAAAAATAAAAATTACTAATCTAAAAATGGGGAACAAATGGAACCACAACAAGCAATAGAAACAGGCAACTGGGTCGCTCTCATCGCCTACATGGGCTTTAGCTTCTTTGTAGGCTTTACAATTGGCTATGCCTTTCGAACTTTCTTAAAATTTGCATTCTTTCTTAGCGGTGCAATTTTCATCCTACTTTTCTTACTACAATACAACGGAATGATTAATATTAACTGGGCGATTTTTGAAGGTGTGTATGACAACCTCATCGCATGGATTTCTCCTCACCTTGGCGGACTAAAGAACTTTATCACAGCTAACCTATCATCCGCCGCTATGACTGGATTAGGCTTATTTCTTGGCTTCAGAAAAAAATAAACATCACCTCAATTCCAGTAAAAACAAAATAGATGCATATTTACATATGCATCTATCCATTAACCTTATGCGTAGTTTCATCTATAACAAGTACTGTATATAGGGTTATCATACTGACAGCATTTCGACTATCTTATTCCGTAATCTTTTTCCTGCTTGAGTTATAATTGTCCGACACACTAAGTTTATGCTATTTTCGTCAAAGCAAATCTGATTCAATCGATTGGTAAAAGCAGATTAAACCAATCTTTCAAATACTACTAAAGCGTCATTAAAATAATGAAGAAACTACTCACTTTAATTTTTGCCTTTATCACCTCCTTAGTCATTACCAGCAATAGCTATGCTATTGGCGCTGAAAACCTTCTAAAACCAGATAAAGCATTTCAGGTTTCTCTTGAGTCTAACGAGCCTGACTTTATCACTGCTACATGGAAAATCGCTGACGGTTATTATATGTACCGAAAACGTTTTTCTTTTAGCACCGATGCAGCTAATGTTACGTTGGGCAAGCCTATCTTCCCCGAAGGCGAATCTAAAGACGACCCTGGCTTTGGAAAAGTAATTGTTTACCGAAATAGCGTATCTATAAAAATACCTGTTACGAATACTGGTAATACAAATTCCGTCAAGATAAAAACCAAATCCCAAGGCTGTGCAGATTTAGGTGTTTGCTACCCCCCTCAAAAAGTTATAGCGAGTGTAACGCTCACAAAAACGCCCACAAAAAAAATTGCCTCTATAGAGCCTACACAAACAATAGACAGCTCGACAGCAAGCAAACCATCCGACCTTGCAGCTCAGCTAGGTATCCCCAGTCTTAGCAAAAGTAATAATAGTGGCGGTGTACTACCTCCAGATAAGGCTTTTGCTTTTGACATCAACGCCATTGATAAGCAAACATTAAATGCCCACTGGCAAATAACACCTGGACACTATTTATATCAACACAAAATAAAATTCTTTGTCCGTGACAGTAACGACATCACCCTCAAAGAGCTGACTCTACCCAAAGGGAAAAAAGAGAAAGATGAATATTTTGGTGATATTGTTATCTACAATAAAGATTTTGATGTAAAAATCCCCTTGGCTGGCGCTGAGAATGCAAACTCAGTTACGATCAAAACAAGTTACCAAGGTTGTTCAAAGATCACAGGCATTTGCTACCCACCACAGATAAAAACACAAACCATTGACCTCTCTTCTGCTCAAGCGGTTAGCCAAACTGCGATATCAACCTTGGCGAATACCCAAGTAGCGCCAAGCACTGAAAAAGTATCCGAACAAGATCAATTTGCCAATATATTAAAAGATAATAATCTGTTCGCTATTCTTGGTTTGTTCTTCATCGCAGGTTTAGCACTTACCTTTACGCCGTGCGTCTTTCCAATGATTCCTATTTTATCTGGCATCATTTCTGGTCAGGGCGATAATATATCTAAGAAAAAAGCCTTTATATTATCACTTGCTTACGTCATCCCGATGGCGCTTACCTACGCAGTTGTTGGTGTACTAGCAGGATTAAGCGGCGAAAGTTTAACCTCCGCACTGCAAACACCTTGGGTTATCGCTAGCTTTGCTATTTTATTTGTTATCCTAGCTTTTGCCATGTTTGGCTTTTACGAACTCCAAATGCCATCAAGCATTCAAAACAAACTGAGTGCTATCAGCAACAATCAGAAAGGCGGCACACTGCTAGGCGCAGCCATTATGGGCATGCTATCAGCCCTTATTGTCGGGCCCTGCGTAACAGCCCCACTAACAGGCGCACTTATTTTTATTGCTGACACTAAAGACGCTTTACTCGGTGGTTTATCACTCTTTATGCTAGGCATCGGTATGGGCGTACCACTACTCATCATCGGCACAGCAGCAGGCGAGTTCTTACCTAAAGCGGGCGCATGGATGGATAAGGTAAAAGCCGTCTTTGGAGTAATAATGCTTGGATTAGCCATTTGGATGCTCGAACGCATACTCCCTATTGAGATTATAATACTACTGACGGCTGTATTATTAATTGGCTCTGCAATTTACATGAAAGCCATCGACCCGCTTGACTCGCAAAATTCTGGATGGGATAGATTATGGAAAGCACTAGGTATTGTCATACTGGCTTATGGACTTATTTTAATCGTTGGCATAGCTAAAGGTAACAGTAGCTTCTTTGCGCCACTTAAAGATAAAACGACGAGTCAGTTAATATCATCTGCGAACAACACTGCGATTAGCACTAAAGAAGGCCTAGTTTTCTCTCCTATCAAAGGTATAAAAGGACTCAACCTCGCCTTAGAGACAGCCGCATCACAAAACAAAACACTAATGCTTGATTTTTATGCTGACTGGTGTATTTCTTGCAAAGAAATGGAGCACAAGGTATTTACTGATCCTCGCGTCATTAAAGCACTTGAGGGAACTGTCTTAGTACAAGCTGATGTCACTAAAAATGATGACTTAGATATAGCGCTAATGAAAAAATTCGGACTATTCGGCCCGCCAGGCATTCTATTTTTTGACACTAAAAAGCAAGAGTACCGCTCCTTTAGAGTCGTCGGCGAAATGTCTGCTGATAAATTCTTAGCCCACATCACTGAGTTTTTGGGTCAGAAAAAATAATGGACGTTTTTCGAAAATTAAAATTAGCCTCCTTAATATTGATAGCAGTCTCCGCAATATCTCTCAGCGCTTGTGAAAAAAAGCCAACTGCCCCGCTATCTAAGGAATGAGCACGAAATAAGTTCCCGATCTTATAACGCAGAATTTTTATTTCAGATAGGATGATCTCATGAGGAGCATAGTTGTTCTACGTGATGAATGAGATCATCCTAGCTGGGATAAAAAAGCAAGTTAGAAGCGGGAAGTTATTTCATGCTCATTCCTAAGCAAGAAATAACGAGGACTATTGCCACAGACTTCACCATGCCAACCATCAACGGCAAACAACTCACGCTATCTGACCACAAAGGAAAGTTAATACTATTAAACTTTTGGGCATCTTGGTGTCCTCCCTGTCGTTTTGAAATTCCCGACTTCATCAAGCTGCAAAACAAATACCAAGACAAAGGCTTCACCTTTATAGGCATCGCCATGGAAAATCTTGATGACGCAAAAAGGTATAGCAAGGAAGTTGGGATCAATTACCCTATTGTTTATGGAAACGAAACCAGCAGAGCACTCACTACCGCCTACGGTAACTCCGTAGGCGCACTGCCCTACAGCATACTCATTGATAGAGATCAAAAAATCATTGCTACCTACTCAGGTTTACTCACACCTACCCGACTATCTAAAGCTATCGAAAAACACCTGTAAACAGCCCAACACATAACATTTAGAATAATATTTAATTAAATAAAAAAACAGCTTGTATTTAACAAACCATATCCCTATAATCTCGTTCCTCTGATGCGGGGTGGAGCAGTCTGGCAGCTCGTCGGGCTCATAACCCGAAGGTCGTAGGTTCGAATCCTGCCCCCGCTACCAAATATAAATAAGACCCTTTGTTCTGCTCGTCTTATTAAATAAAAAAGCTCCGTTTATCGGGGCTTTTTTATTGCTTAAAATATATTTGCACGCATCGTAAAAATCAATTTTTACAAGCAAAGTCAAATAGTTGAAACCTAGCTTGCTTAATATCAAAGCATCTGGTTTTACAATAATTGGCAGCTACTTATTCATTTTTTAAGCAGAAATAAAAGTATTTGTCATATTTTTAAAAAAATTAGGAATTACATCAGTGCAAGATCGATTAAGTGATTTAATCAAAACAACGACTGAAGGCTTAGGCTTTCAACTATGGGGATATGAATATCGCCCACATTCCGAAAGCGCCCTACTTCGCATATTCATAGAAAAAGACTCTGGTATTGCTATTGAAGATTGCTCAAAAGTGAGCCGCCAAATTGGTGCAGCACTTGATGTAGAAGATCTTATTCCTGTTGCTTATATTCTAGAAGTATCCTCACCGGGTATTGACCGCGTATTATTTTCTCAAGATCAATATCAGCTATACCTTGGTCAAGTAGCAAAAATACGCACTAGAACACCTGTTAATGAACGTCGCAACTTTCGCGGAGTTTTAGAGAGCGTGACAGATACTCACGTATCAATTTTAGTTGACAAAGACGTTTACGAAATTCCTTTTGATGTTATTGATCGCACTCGATTAGTCATGGAGTAATTGCAGATTTAATTCAATAATATTTACAGCACATAAGTTTAAGTTTTAGGTAACAACACATGAGCAAAGAGATACTGTACGTTGTGGACGCCATGTCCAATGAAAAAAATGTGGATCCCAGTGTTATTTTTGAAGCAATAGAAATCGCCTTAGCGACCGCTACACGAAAGCGTCACGGTATGGAAATGGATATTCGCGTTGAAATTGATAGAGTAACAGGTGACTACAGTTCTTTTAGACGCTGGGAAGTGCTTGACGATGAAGACCCTGAGTTTGAATCCCCCGAAAGCCAGATTTTACACAGCTATGCTCAAGCTAAAGGGCTAAACCTTGAAGTGGGTGAATTTATAGAGGAGCCGATTGAATCTATAGAGTTTGGTCGTATTGCCGCGCAGACAGCCAAACAAGTTATCGTACAAAAAGTGCGTCAAGCTGAGCGCGAACGTGTTGTCGAAAACTTTAAAGATCGTTTAGGTCAACTTATTTTGGGCACAGTTAAACGTACCGACCGTCGCGGTGTAATTCTCGACTTAGGTGAAAATGCAGAAGCACTTATCCCTAGGGATCAGATGATTCCTCGTGAGAATGTCCGCGTTGGTGATCGTATGCGAGGCCTGTTAAAAGAAATTCGTGAAGATGCTCGCGGCCCACAAATGATTGTTAGCCGTACTGCTAACGAGTTCTTAATTGAGCTAATCAAATTAGAAGTTCCAGAAATCGGTCAAGAAATGATTGAAATTATGGGTTGTGCACGCGACCCAGGCTCGCGCGCAAAGATTGCAGTACATGCACTTTTCCCTAACCTTGATCCTATTGGAGCCTGTGTTGGGATGCGTGGTTCTCGCATACAAACCGTCACAAACGAACTAAATAACGAACGAGTTGACATTATTACTTGGGATGAGGATGTTGCACGCTTTATAATACAAGCAATGCAACCTGCCGAAGTCCTCTCTATTGTTGTTGACGAAGACAAGAAAAGCATGGATATTGGCGTAGATGAAGAAAAACTACCTCAAGCCATTGGCAAAGGTGGGCAAAATGTTCGCCTAGCCAGCGAATTAACAGGTTGGACACTCAACGTAATGAGTGAGAACGAAGCTGAAGAAAAAAGTGCCAAAGAATCTCAGCACAGTATTACGCTCTTTTCAGAACAGCTTGATGTCGATGCAGAGGTTGCAAGCATCCTAGTAGAAGAAGGTTTCACCAGCTTGGATGAGGTTGCTTACGTTCCTGTTGAGGAATTCTTAAAAATAGAAGATTTTGATGAAGAAATTGTTGAAGAGTTACGTAGTCGCGCGCGCAATGCACTACTAACATTAGCAATTTCAGGAGGCGGCGGAAAACCAGCTCAAGACCTCCTAGAAATGAAGGGTATGAATACTGCACTAGCAAATATGCTTGCATCTCATACTATCTGCACCATGGATGATCTTGCAGAACAGTCAGTCGATGAACTAACAGAAATTGAAGGTATCGACGATGATTTAGCCGCAAAACTCATCATGACGGCAAGGGAGCCTTGGTTCGCTGAGGATACAAAGAAGCAAGAAAATGCCGATAAAAGCTCAAATGCTTAAAGAAACAGGAGAAAAAAGAGATGTCAGAAACACTAGTAAAACAACTCGCAGAGATTGTGGGTACTCCTGTCGAAGTACTTCTTCAGCAACTACAAGACGCAGGAATAGATGCTAAAGGTCCAGAAGACAGCATCACCGACCGTGAGAAATTGCAATTACTTGAGCATATCCGTGCAGATAAGACAGACAATGATAACGCTCCTGTAAAAAAGAAAGGCAAAATATCTCTAAAACGCCGCTCCAACAGCGAACTAAACGTTTCAGGGCGGACCGTGAATGTTGCTGTGCGTCGCAAAAAGAATTTTGCTCAATCCGCCCCCCCAGCTGTTTCTACTGATACAACAGAAACAGCTACCCCAGAGGTAGCGACTAGCTCTCGCGCAGAAAAACTAACGCAACAGTTAGAAGCTGAACGCAAAGCACGTGAAGCTGTATCTGCGTCAAAAAAACAAGAGAAGCTATCTGCAGATGAGCTACCCCAGCAAAAGAAAGATGAAAAGGAAGTAGCCGAAACTGTCGCTGTGAAAGAAAAAGCAGTGGAAGCCACACCTACGGTAGAAGCCACTCCAACAAAAGAAGTAACTAAACCTGCTGAAACTGAGAAGGTCGTCGAAGCAAAAGAGGTGACTTCTGCGAAAGAAGCAAAACAAACGCCTAAAAAAGAGCCTGTTGCTGAAACAAAAACAGAACAAGCCCCAACGAAAGCAGAGACCTCGCAAGCAGAGACCTCAAAAGTAGACGCAGTGAAAAAAGAAAATAGCAAAGCCGACGTTCCTGACAAAACACCCGAGCCAGAAACTCCTGCACTAACAACGGCTGCCCCACTATCTCCTAAAGAGATGCGTGAAATTGTAGCTGCACGATCAAAGAAAGAAGCAGCTTTATCATTAAAGCGTCGTCCTTCTCGTAAACCGCCTCCACGCCCTGCTGTTGTCGCTAAAAAACCAGAAGTGAAAAAAGCCGCAAAACCTGCTGCAAAAACAACGACTGCTGCGCCTAAGAAGCCTGAGAAGAAAAAACCATTCCAAGGTCGTTCGCAAGGACCAGGAAGTAAGCTACATATAAAAGGTGGACGCAGACAAAAGAAAAGAGGTAGACAAAGACAAGTTGTTGTAGAGCAATCAACAGACCATGGCTTTGAAAAACCAACAGCACCTGTTATTCATAATGTTGAAATACCCGACACCATTGTTGTCTCCGAGCTAGCACAAAAACTAGCCGTTAAAGGTGCCGATATTATCCGTACTCTTATGGGTATGGGTGTCATGGCAACCATTAATCAAGTCGTTGACCAAGATACGGCCATCCTCATCGTTGAGGAAATGGGACACACCGCCACACCTGTTAAAACAGTCAATGAAGAGATTTCAGCAGCTGATTTACTCGACAATATGGATGACATCGAAAAAGTCACTCGCCCTCCTGTGGTTACTATTATGGGGCATGTTGACCACGGTAAAACATCATTGCTTGACTACATACGTCAATCGCGTGTTGCCGATGGCGAAGCAGGTGGTATTACACAACATATTGACGCGTATCACGTTGAAACTGACAATGGCGTTATTTCCTTCTTAGATACACCAGGTCATGCTGCATTCTCATCTATGCGTGAGCGTGGTGCTAATGCAACCGATATTGTTATTGTTGTCGTCGCTGCGGATGACGGCGTAATGCCACAAACGGAAGAAGCGATTAAATATACTCGCGCATCAGGCGCACCATTAATCATCGCTATCAACAAAATCGATAAAGAACAGTCTGATCCTGAACGCGTTAAAAATGACCTCGCAAATTACGAAGTTGTGCCTGATGACTGGGGTGGAGATGATGTTTGCGTCAATATTTCAGCCAAGACGGGGGAAGGTATTGATAATTTGCTCGAAGCTATCTTATTACAAGCTGAAATATTAGAACTTGCGGCTCGTACTAAGGGACCTGCAACAGGTCTTGTTATCGAGTCTCGTGTTGTAAAAGGTCGTGGTGCGGTTGCCAGTATCCTCGTACAAGAAGGTACATTAAAACGTGGTGACATCATTCTGTGTGGCTCTGAGTATGGGCGAATTCGCGCCATGCTGGACGAGAACGGTAAGACAATTGTCGAAGCTACACCTTCAATTCCAGTAGAAATCCAAGGTTTATCAGGCACACCAAGCTCAGGTTCTGAGTTAGTAGTACTAAAGAACGAACGCCAAGCACGTGAATTAGCTGAAGCACGTCGCGAGCATGAACGGGAAACACGCTTTGCGATTCAACAAGCCGCAAAACTTGATGAAATGTTTGAGAAGATGAAACCAGGTGAAAAAGCTGTCTTTAACATCTTACTCAAAACAGATGTACACGGCAGTTTAGAAGCAATCAGACAATCATTAGCTCAGTTATCAACCGATGAAGTTGCCGTTAAAATCATCTCATCATCTATTGGTGGCATTACAGAAACAGACGTTGCTCTGGCTCAATCGGCAGAAGCTGTTATCTTAGGTTTCAATGTACGTGCAGATGCCTCAGCACGTCGCTTAGCATCTGAGTCAGGCGTTGAAACTCGCTACTACAGCATCATCTACGAACTCATCGATGATGTGCGTGATGCAATGAGCGGATTACTCAAGCCAGAACTGCGCGAAGAGCTTATCGGTATTGCTGAAGTCAAAGACACTTTCCGTGGCACAGGCTTTGGTCGTATTGCAGGTTGTTTGGTGATCGAAGGCACTATCAAGAGTGGTGAGCCAATTCGTGTACTGCGTGATAATGTTGTTATCCACGAAGGTGAGCTTGACTCTTTACGTCGTCATCAAGACATTGTTAAGGAAGTTAAAGTGGGTACCGAATGTGGTATCGGTGTTAAGGCCTATGACGATGTTCAAGCAGGCGATAAAATCGAAGTATTCCATCGCTACGAAGTTGAACGCACACTCAAAAAGGATTAATCAGTATGCCTTATGATTATTCACGTACCGACCGCATTGGTGAACAAATAAAGCGCGAACTTGCGCAAATTATTCGCAATGAAGTCAAAGACCCAAGGGTCGGTATGGTGTCTATTCTTGATGTAAAAGTAACAAAAGACTTATATCAAGCTAAAGTTTATTTTGATACTTTACAACAAGATAACCATGAAGAATGTGAAAAAGGGCTTAATCGTGCGGCGGGATTCTTACGCGGCGCATTAAGTCGTACTATTGAGCTTCGCAATACGCCTGCGCTTATTTTTATCTATGATGACACCGAGCAAAAAGCGAATGATTTATCTGTATTGATTGATAAAGCGATCAAATCAGACCAAAAATAAAACTAGCGTCTAAATTTTTATGCGGAAAAAACATAAAGTCATCTTTCGTGACCTTAACGGCATTCTGCTACTAAACAAACCACTAGGCTTAAGCTCTAATGCCGCTTTGCAACGCGCACGCTTTATATTTCGCGCAAGAAAAGCAGGTCATACAGGCAGTTTAGACCCTCAAGCTACAGGTGTTTTACCCCTCTGTTTTGGTGAAGCGACCAAAGTCTCTGGCTATCTACTCGACTCAGACAAACGCTATATCACCACGGTACAACTCGGTCAGACCACCACCACGGGCGATACTGAAGGTGATATTCTCAGCAACACCCCCGTTACTGAATTTAGCGATGAAGCACTACAAACAGTATTAGATCAATTCACAGGGTCTATCACTCAAATCCCCCCCATGTTCTCTGCACTTAAATACAATGGCACACCCCTGTATAAACTAGCACGTCAAGGCATTGAGGTGGAACGCAAACAGCGTGAAGTGACTATTTATGAACTCAATTTACTAAGCCGCACTAAAGACACCCTGCTACTAGATGTTCGTTGTAGTAAAGGGACTTATATCCGCACCCTTGCCCAAGATATTGGTGATGCTTTAGGCTTTGGTGCTTACATCACCAGCCTTGAGCGTACCGAAGTATCCCCCTTTGATTGCCGTAAAATCTACACCATTGAAGCACTAGAAAATATAATAAAACAACAAGATGAAAGTACCTTAGATAGCATCCTCCTGCCTATTGATACTGCTCTTAGCAATCACCCCGAAATATTATTAAACACAGAAGAAGCCACGCGTATACGTAATGGTTTGAAAGTTTCACGACGAGATATACCTAACTCTCCTCTTATTCGTATGTATCAAGCACCAAAAGAGTTTATAGGTATTGGACGATTTTCTAGCGATAAAATGCTTGCCCCTAAGCGAATGATGCGAACAAATTAAA
>CAZQTJ010000014.1:0-14017 GCA_964596035.1 uncultured Cocleimonas sp.
GATCTCATGAGGAGCATAGTTGTTCTACGTGACGAATGAGATCATCCTAGCTGGGGTAAAAAAGCAAGTTAGAATCGAGAAGTTATTTCATGCTCGTTCCTAAGGTCTAATTTTCTTCTAAAAAGCCCAGCTATTATGTTGGGCTTTTTTTATGGTTAGTCGTATAGTTTGTTCCTAAAGAATGAAAATAAAATAACATTGTAATAAATAAAGGAAGTTAAATGAGCAAGTTAGTAATGGTAGGTAGTTTATGTGCGCTTTTAAGTGCTTGTTCGGGTGATGACTTGGATACGCCGATAAAGACCTGCAAGGCAGTTACCGCAGTTTTAATTAATGCTCAAGTGCCAGAAGCAGTAAAAGCAACACAACAAGTTGCGGGAGATATGCAGAGCGTAACATTGGATTTTAATCTCTCCGATGAAAAGCGGCTTGTAAATGTAGTTTGCGGGTATAAAAAAGCTTCTGTTGGCGAGGAGGAAGGTTCTGATTTGTTTGGAGATTATGAGCGTGTGCCATCGAAAATGACCATTAATGGTAATAATGTTTCCCCGCAAGATTTAATCAAAGCGATTAATTCGGCGACTTTTCAGGCAGGGAAGAAGGCGTTAAATGAGGCTAATAATTATCTCCAAAGGCAGTAGCTTGTTCTATTCTCGGACAAGCTTTTAGAAAAACAACACCAGTAACCAAATAATAGCCGCATTCACCATGGCTAAGAATACGCCCGCAGATCCCATATCTTTGGCTCTGCCTGATAGTTCATGTATTTCTCCGCCAAAGCGGTCAATAGCTGCCTCGATGGCGGAGTTGAGTATCTCCACCATCAATAAAAGCATGATGCTGCCGATTAACAAGGCTTTTTCTATGCCTGTATCACCTAGCCACAGGGCTAAAGGTGTGGTGATAATGAATAACCATACTTCTTGGCGAAAGGCTTCTTCTAGTTTGTAGGCTGCTTTTAAGCCTTGCATAGAAAAACCAAATGCTTTGATGATACGTGTTAGTCCTGTGTTGCCACTGCCTGCCATGTGAGTTCCTTTAGTTATAACTTTCAATACTTGGGCAAGAGCATATCAAATTACGGTCACCGTAGACATTATCGACGCGATTTACGGTTGGCCAGTATTTGCTACTGGTCGATACGCCTTTAGGGAAGATAGCAACTTTTTGGCTGTAAGGTCTGTCCCAATCTTCTACCAAGTCACGCATGGTATGTGGCGCATGACGTAGCGGATTATTTTCTACCGTCCATTCTCCTGCTTGTACTTTGCTAATCTCTTCGCGTATGGCGATCATGGCATCACAGAAACGATCAATCTCTTGCTTTGATTCTGACTCTGTTGGCTCGATCATGAGCGTTCCAGCGACAGGGAATGACATCGTTGGCGCATGAAAACCGTAGTCCATTAAGCGTTTGGCGATGTCTTCATTGTTAATGCCAGAGGCTTCTTCGATAGGGCGTATGTCAATAATGCACTCATGTGCAACACGCCCATGCTCTCCGCGATACAAAACAGGATAATGCTCAGCCAAGCGTTCGGTAATGTAATTTGCGTTAAGAATAGCGATTTCAGTGGCTTGCTTTAAGCCACTAGCACCCATTAGCTTCATATACATCCATGAGATCGGTAAGATAGCGGCACTTCCAAAAGGAGCGGCGGATACTGCACGGTTTTTCTCATCCAAGCCCTCAATAGGATTGACACAATGGCTAGGAAGGAAAGGCGCTAAATGACTTTTAACACCAATAGGCCCAACACCAGGACCACCGCCACCATGTGGAATGCAGAATGTTTTATGTAAATTTAGATGTGATACGTCAGAGCCAAATTGTCCTGGTTTAGACAGCCCAAGCTGTGCATTTAAGTTGGCACCATCCATATAAACCTGTCCACCGTTTTGATGGACAATATTACATACTTCCACAATTTCTTCTTCAAATACGCCATGAGTTGAAGGGTAGGTGACCATCAGGGCGGATAAGTTGTCAGCATGAAGTTCAGCTTTTTCGCGTAGGTCATCCACATCAACATTGCCGTTATCATCACATTTAACCATCACGACTTTCATGCTAAGCATGGTGGCAGAGGCGGGGTTTGTGCCATGTGCAGAACTTGGGATAAGACAAATGTTACGATGTCCTTCGCCGATGCTTTTTTGATAGCCGTGAATGGCTAATAAACCTGCGTACTCACCTTGCGCGCCAGAGTTTGGTTGTAATGAGGTAGCATCATAACCTGTGACTTCATCTAGCCAACTTGCTAATTGCTCGATCATTGTAAGATAGCCCTTGGTTTGATCTTTAGGTGCAAAGGGATGAATATCAGCAAATTCACTCCATGTAATCGGAATGAGTTCACTGGTTGCATTGAGCTTCATGGTGCAAGAACCTAGCGGGATCATCGCGTGCGTGAGCGATAAGTCCATGTTTTCTAAGCGCTTCAGGTAGCGTAGCATTTCTGTTTCTGAGTGATAGCGGTTGAATACTTCATGGCTAAGAATGGCATCTTTACGCAGCATTTTCTTGTCAATACCAGTGTAAGCTTCGTTAATGGTTGAGCTATCTAGGCTGGCAATATCGGCGTTATGTTCTGAGCCAAGGAAAACCTCTAGCAAGTCGATCATGTCAGTGCTTGTTTTGCGTTCATCTACACTGATACCGAGTTTGTCATTGCCGATCAGACGTAAATTAATACCCGCACTTAATGCGCGTTGGTAGATGTCTTGTTGTTTGTCGCCTACTTCAATGGTGAGCGTGTCGAACCATGTGGTATTGAATTCGAAACCTTCTTCATCTAATCCTTTGGCTAGAATGGAAGTGAGTCGATGGATGCGATTAGCAATTGTTTTCAAGCCTTTTTCACCATGATAAACGGCATAAAAGGCCGCCATGTTGGCAAGTAGTGCTTGTGCAGTACAAATATTCGAGGTCGCTTTTTCTCTGCGGATATGTTGTTCACGCGTCTGCATTGCCATGCGGTAAGCGGGGTTGCCTCGGCTGTCAATAGAAACGCCAATCACGCGCCCCGGCATGGCGCGTTTATACTTATTGCGGGTAGCGAAAAAGGCGGCATGAGGACCGCCATTACCCATCGGCACACCAAAGCGTTGGCTAGAGCCTAAGACGACATCAGCACCTAACTCTCCTGGTGATTTTAATAAAACTAAGCTCATTAAGTCGGTGGCAACACATACTAAGGCTTTTTGTGTGTGAGCTTGTTCTATTAAAGGCTCGATATTAATCACTTCGCCTGTGCTGGCAGGGTATTGCAAAATAACACCAAAGACTTCGTGGTCGGCTAGTTCTATTTCTGCATTGCCAATAATAAGCTCGTAGCCAAGATGCTCGGCACGCGTTTGTAGTACGTCAATCGTCTGTGGGTGTAGCGTATCCGCGACAAAGAACTTGTCTGTCTTTAGGCGATTAGAGCGTTTACATAATGCCATCGCTTCGGCGGCTGCGGTGGCTTCGTCAAGCAAAGATGCATTCGCAATATCCATGCCTGTTAAATCCATAATCATCTGCTGATAATTTAACAAGCCTTCTAAGCGTCCTTGAGAAATTTCTGGCTGATAAGGGGTATAAGCGGTGTACCAACCAGGGTTTTCCAACACATTACGCAAAATCACGGGAGGGACAATGGTGTCGTAATAGCCCATGCCAATATAGGATTTATTGACGATATTTTCTTGGGCTAATTTTTTGAGTTGTGCCAATGCTTCTTGTTCGGTGCAACTTCTTTCTAGCTCAAGTGCTCCTTGAAGGCGAATACTGCTAGGAACTGTATCGTTCACTAAGTCGTCAATGGAGCTTGCTTTGATAGTCTTCAGCATTGATTGTACATCGTCATTATTAGGGCCAATATGACGAGAGATAAAATCGCTGTGTTGTTCAAGTATATGTAAAGACTGGGTGTTCATGGGGACTACCTATTGGAGATGATGTTGGGCTGGATGTGTTTTTTAGGGTGGGGAGAAGATGTATCAACCATAAGCAGGAGGTTCTATTGTGGTTGATACATGTTCTTAGGGACTGAGCAATAATAAATTAACCCATTATTGCTTAGTCTCTTACTAATGATTACTCCGCTATTTCATTGATATAAGCTTCAGAATCCATTAGCTCATCAAAGTCGTCGGTTGAGTCTAGCTTTAATGTCATTATCCAGCCATCACCGTAAGGCTCACTGTTGACCAATTCTGGCGAGTCATCTAATAATTCATTAATAGCAACGACTTCACCACCTAAGGGGCTGTAAAAATCGGACGCAGCTTTTACCGACTCGATAACGCCACAAGGATCTCCTGTGCCAAATGATGATCCATCTTCAGGTAACTCAACGTAGACAATATCACCCAATAATTCTTGGGCATGATCCGTGATGCCAATGGTGGCAGTGCCATCTTGGTTATTTCGTACCCATTCGTGAGATTTTGTGTACTGTAGATCAGTTGGGATATTTGTGCTCATAATATGTTTTCCTTGTCGTGATGTTTTAATCTGATTTTTTTATTGCTCAATAATAGCTGTTTACAGGCAAGATTTGCCGTTGCGTACAAACGTTGGTTTTACTACTCGTGCGGCGAGCTGTTTGCCACGTATTTCTACATGACAGCTATCACCTGTGTCGGCAGGTACGCGAGCCATTGCAATGGCGACTCCTAGAGTAGGGGAGAATGTGCCGCTAGTGATTTCGCCTTCTCCTGTAGCGGTAATCACTTTTTGATGACTGCGCAATACGCCTTTGCCTTCAAGCACAAGCCCTATTAATTTCGATGCTGGGCCTGTTGAAATTTCGTCTTCTAATGCTGTGCGTCCTATAAAGTTACGCTCTTTAGGTTCTAAGGCGACTGTCCATTTAAGCCCTGCGACGAGTGGCGAGGTGCTGGTATCCATGTCTGTTCCATATAGATTCATGCCTGCTTCTAAACGTAAGGTATCGCGTGCGCCTAAACCTGTTGGTTGAATGTCTACTGCAAGTAAAGCATCCCACAGCTTGGCGGCATCTTCATTAGAAACCATCATTTCAAAACCATCTTCACCCGTGTAACCTGTACGAGCAACGAATATATCGCCGAGTTGCTCGCCAAAGAACGGTTTTAAAGCAGCGGCTTTTTCAGCGGTTGTAGTATCAAAAGTAGAAAGTGCTTTCTCGCGAGCATTAGGGCCTTGTACAGCAATCATGGATAAGTCATCACGTTCATTCAGTGCAACATCAAACCCTGTTATTTGTTTGTTTATCCATGCAAGATCGTTCTCACGTGTGGCGGCATTAATCACCATGCGATAAAAATCATCTGCTAAATAATAAACAATAAGATCATCGATAACGCCCGCTTCTTCATTAAGCATACAACTATAAAGTGCTTTGCCTGTCGCTTTGAGTTTTGCTACGTCATTGGCAAGTAGGTGTTGTAAGAAAGCTTTGCTGTCTTTCCCCTTAAAGTCTACAACCACCATATGGGAGACATCGAACATACCTGCATCTTTTCTAACTTGATGATGTTCTTGTACTTGAGAACCGTAATTGATCGGCATTTCCCAACCTGCAAAATCAACCATTTTACCACCTGCTTGTAGGTGTTGTTGGTAGAGAGGGGTACGTTGAGGTGCATTATTATCTGGCATAGCTTGGTTTCCAAGTAGGTATAAATTTCAGGCATAAAAAAAGGGCGGCAGATGTTTATCATCTACCGCCCCTCTGTCCTTTTTACCTGAGAGATTCCTTAGCAAAGCAATATAAAAAAATATGCGATGTAAGTTGATACCCTTCGGTGGAGGTGTTTGGGAACGTGCATGGAATAATTTGATCATTCTAACTTGTGAATCTGAAACAAAAATTCTGCGTTATAATCGCTCAAATTATTCCATGTACGTTCCTTAGCCTCGCTCTCCAGAGTCAGCTTAATTCTTATAGGATCTCTAAAAACCTTGGGTGAAATAAGTTGAGATACTGGACTCAAATTATTTATTCATGGCTTATTAGAGGTTCCCTTATACGAGTTTCTCTTGCAGTCCTTGGTACCTGAGCGTTTCCGAGCGGATTTGCGCCTTCGGTGTTCTATTTTATTATGAACAATCCTTGTTCAATAGCGTCAATAGAAACTCTCCTGCGAGAGGTTTAGCTGAAAATGGCAACTATACCTTAGCAATATAGTTGTCGCAATCACTATCAAAAGAGAAAAATAATTAGACTTGATTAGGAGCTTCTCAGAAATTACTGCTTGGCTGTTTTTTTAGCATCTTCTGCATCCAGCATTTTAGCCAAGCGGTCTGCGGGCATATAGCCAGGAATTAAGCGTCCAGATGACGTGACTAATGCAGGTGTTCCCGTTACGCCAATTTCTTGACCTAAATTGTATTGTGATTTGACAGGGTTTTCGCACTTCTTTTCATCGAAGGGTTTACGCTCTTTGGCTGCTGTCATTGCTTTTTTTTGCGCAGCATTATCGCCTGCACACCAAACGCTCACTGCTTTGTCGTATGACTTAGAGCCAATGCCAGCACGTGGGAACATAAGATATTCTACTGTGATGCCTTTATCGTTTAATGCAGGTACTTCTCTGTGTAGTTTTGCGCAATAAGGACAGTCAATATCAGTGAATACTTTGATGACGTGTTTTTCATCTTTGGCTTTAAAGACAATGGGTGATTTTCCTTTTTTAGCGATAATATCATGACGTACAGCACGTTGTGCTACTTTAGAAATGTTTTCACGCGTTTCCATGTTAATGAGATCGCCAGCAATAAAGTACTTGCCATCAGCACTGACATAAACAACCTCAGTACCGTAGAGAACCTGAAAAATACCGGGCAAAGGGCTTTTGCTTAAAGAGTCAGGTGCGCGACGGAAATTTTTTGTTAATTGCTCCTTTAAAGCAGTCATAGCACTAGCGTCGTCGGATTTAACGGCAGTTTTTGTCTCTGATTCTGCAACGGCAAAACCTGCAAGAAGTAACCCACTCAATGTAGATGCTAATAGTAATTTTTTTATCATTTTAAATCTCTGTTGTTTATTTTTAATGTGTTGGGTTAAACCCTAAATGTTCTTTCACCCTGCTGAGCGTTGCCTGATTCTATATCATATGAGAGAAATTCCAAAATTCCACCTTGTGCTATCCGTCATTTAGGTGGTTACGATTTATTCATGTGCTTGGATGCGTTGAACTGACACTATCCGCGAGGATGGTGCTTTTGATGTAATTCTTGCAAACGTGCCTGTGCAACATGCGTATAAATCTGCGTGGTGGAAAGGTCGTTATGTCCTAGCAATAATTGTACGACACGTAAATCAGCACCATGGTTCAATAAGTGTGTTGCGAAGGCGTGACGTAAGGTGTGGGGAGAGATTTTTTGATGGATATGGGCAATGAGTGCGTAACGCTTGATAAGATACCAAAAGGCTTGACGGCTCATGCCACTGCCTCGCTGTGTAACAAACAAATGTTCGGATGTCCCTTTGCCTTGTATTAACAGAGGGCGAGACTCTAGTTGGTAACGCTCAATCCATTCAACCGCTTCATCGCCCATAGGCACAAGGCGTTCTTTATTGCCTTTACCCATGACGCGTAACACCCCTTGTTGCAAGCTAACTTGTGATATTTCTAAGCCAATGAGTTCTGAAACGCGTAAACCCGTGGCGTAAATCAGCTCAAGCATCGCTTTATCTCGCAAACCAATAGGATCAAGTATTTCAGGCGCTTCAAGCAACGCATTGACTTGACGTTCGGAGAGCGTTTCTGGCAACAGCCGACCCAGTTTAGGGGAGGCAATTAATGCCGTCGGGTCCTCAGCTAAAGCGCCTGTACGAACTTGATAGCGATAAAAACCACGCAAGCTTGAAAGTACCCGCGCCATTGTGCTCGCTTTTGCTCCCGTTTGACCGCGAAAGGCAAGATATTGCTGTAGTAGCGACTTATCAACAGAAAATAGGTTGGTGATATGCGCATGTTGCTCGCTTAACCACTTATCAAAGCCTTGTAAATCTCGTCGATAGGCAGCCAGAGTGTTATTGCTCAAGCCACGTTCTGACCAAATAGCATCAAGAAAACGGTCGATGAGTTGCTGGCTGTTTGGCGATTTTTTTGTCACAGAAACTAAATGTCTTTGAGTTTTATCGTTGTGTTTTTATCTGTTTTCAAGGTTTGAATAACTTTACCGTCAATGTTTTTCTTGTGGATATTGATCTTTTTAATACCAGGAAAGAGTGTGGCAAAATTCAGTGATACTTTGCTCGTTGCTTCGCAATTAAAGACGTAAGACATCACAAAATCAGCATGTCCATCTTTGCCGATGGAATGAACGTCATCTTGTGTTGTTATACCATCTTTCTTTGCCATTTTAGTAATTAAGGACTCTCCCTTGGGGTGTGAATGAATATTTAAAAGATCAGAATTAATATAAGACTCGTAGGCTAAACAAGAATCTTTGGGGAAAAAGTCGAATAAAACGTATAAGTTTTCTGCGGTATATAAGAGCGTATCTGCATCTTTTAGGCGCTTTTTTTCTTCCTTTGTTTTTGCTTCTCGCTCAAAACCAACAATATTTTCTGCTGGAACCACCATATCAAACACCAGTTGCTTGGGTGATTTATGGATACTTACTTCTAAGGTTCCATGTGTGTGTGGACCATTGAGTCCTTCTGCTAATACGCTATTGATGGATAAAATGCCACCCGCAAAGAGAGCGACGGTGTTGAGTAATGTATTTTTAAATAATTTCATAATATTTCTCTATGGTTTGCGGGTTTTTTACAGGTGATAGGATTTCCTACACTGCAATTTCCCGTAATGTTTTAATCTTAAGCCCTGCTTTATCTGCGATTTGAATCGCTCTCGCTAATCGTGCTGGTGCGCTGCGCCCCATGCAGCCATGTTCAAGATCACCTTCAAAAGCAATTAGCATAGCTTTAGTCAGTGCATCATTGTCTAAAGTTCCGCCAACTAAATATTCTTGAATTTCATGTATGTCATTAATCACTTGTTTGGCAAAATCTTGATGATTAGCCCACAACTCGCCAACCGTTCCGCCTGTTTTTAGTCCTGCGATATTGCTACATAAAATATAGTAGTTTTTGCGCACGAGTTCGCTGGTCATTTGCTCTTCTGTGCTAATAATCTCTGCTGGAATATCAAGCGCTTGCAAAGCCTCAAACAATAACGGAGCCAGAGGTCCATAGATTGGAGAGGGAACAACGACTTTTACATCTTGTCCCTTTTTCTTCTCAAACCATACGGATATTACCGTGGGAGCAGGGAAGTCGTATTGTTGCCAGTCTCTTGGTAATAATTCATTCTGGATCAAGACAAGATTCTTTTGCCATGCTTCAGGTATGCTTGATAACATGGAGTGTAGATCACTTTCACCTACCGCGACGATAACAGCAGCAGGATTGCTGATATTCTGAGCTTGTTTTGCAATATCCATATTACGCGTGACAGGATATACAGGGTGGCCTATTTTTAAAAAACCACGTGCGAGTACAGAACCAATTTCACCCATACCGATAACGACAACCGCTTGTTTCATTGCTTATTCTCCTACTAATATAAGCGTGTATTTCTGAGTTTATAGTTCAACTCAGCTCAATTAATTTGATTGGATGTGATGTTACAATGATTGTGAATAATTTTCCTGAAAATTTAAGTTTGTTTAAAACGCATTTTAGCGATGTTTTAGAAGGTATGTTGGATGCTGATGAACTGGGTGCATTTATTCTTGTATTAGCTAACAGTATGCAAGACAGCGCACTGCAACAACGGCTTAAATCACCGCTGGAGCAAAAGTTTCTTTTACTCAAAAAGCAGTTTGAGCGAGGGGAGTTACAAGCTGCTAAAGATGACTATGAAGTCTTTACCGCGCTCGTTTCTCTCGGCTTGGAGAGTCTGCCTGTGTGGAAGTATCGTCAACAAGCACCTTGGACTTTATTGTACAACCCTATGCGAGCCTTGCGCCCTGCGCGTTCATCATCTGAAATCATTCATACTTTAGAGCGCCCCTTTAATTCCGATGCTTTTCACTTTAATAAGCCGTTTTTAGCGCCTGAGATTTTTTGGCAAGGGGTGTTTAATGACTTTGAATTGCGTGTTTTTTACAATAAATTTCCTTTTGCACCGTATCATTTGTTAATTGTTCCCGAATATCGTCAGTGTTTGCCACAATATTTAACAG
This sequence comes from uncultured Cocleimonas sp., assembly GCA_964596035.1. Taxonomy (GTDB): domain Bacteria; phylum Pseudomonadota; class Gammaproteobacteria; order Thiotrichales; family Thiotrichaceae; genus JAGLBW01. Next base: position 10,172 of record CAZQTJ010000014.1, read on the forward strand.
AAAAGTATCATCAGTTGATTTGGCGTTTTGTAGCGCATTATGCTGAGGGGCTGAAGGGTTTAGGTGTCGCTTATAATAGTTTGGGTGCTTATGCCTCAATCAACCAGTTGCACTTTCAAGGTTTTATACACGATGATTTGTTGCCGATTGAAGATGTAAATTGGGAGCATAATGGAGGCTCTATTGCGTATCCTATAAAGTGCGACAAGGCGGATAATGTGGAGGATGCATGGGAGAAAATTCAATTATTACATCAGGCTAAGCAAGCTTATAACTTATTATATCGCGCAGGAGCTTGCTATGTGCTGGAGAGAAAGTTTCAAGGTGAAGAGCAATCGCCCGATTGGGTGCAAGGTATCGCTTGGTGCGAGGTATGTGGAGTACAGACGGTGGGAGAGATAGGGCTATTTAAAAGTCTTAATCATCAAGATATTCAGCGTGTATTGTTATCAGTTTCTTTATGATGAGTGTGTGTTTTTTTAGCGCTCTATCCTAAATGATCCTATCAATAAGCTATGTGTGTTAGAGTTAGGTAAACTAAAAATTAGTATATTAGATATTACTTATATTCGATAATTCTGATATACTCCAGTTAATCTAAAAATCAAATTTGACCATACGCTATGAAAAACTTACAAAATAAAATACTTTTAACCGCTATGATGAGTTTGTTTGCAAGCTCAACCTTTGCCACGCCTGTTTATAATATGCAAACACCGTTCGCGGCTCCAACAGCACCACAAATGCCTGCTTTACCGCGTGCTCCATTCAAACAGCCCGCTTATATTAATCCATTTACAACACCTAATATTCCTCATGCATCGCAATCGACTAGAGCCATAACACCTCAGTATATGACGCCAAGGAGTAAATATTTTCCTGCGCCTCGTACAACGCCTCAAAATCGTATGCCAGTAAAAACGATGCCACAGCAGACAATGCCTGTTGCTCCACAGGCTTATCCACGTAACAATAGTTTCCCGATGCAAGGGTTTCCAAATACTTCGATGAGTAATATGTTCCCTAGTAATTTTGCTATGGGGAATAACAACATGCCATTTTCGATGCCTAGCTCATTCCCTTCCATGCCTTTTGGAAATAATGGTAGCTCGAACCCCATGAAGGGATGGAATAAAGGCTGGAGTAATATGGGAAATAATATTCCTTTTATGCCACAAAGCACGAACACTAAAAAGAAAAAAGCATGGGGAGATAAGCGTTATATCTGGCCTGATTTTTATACTACCTTTACGGATGAGGCATGGGATGAAATGATGGGTGGTCCACGTAAACTAGGACGTATGCCAGGTGGATGGCGCTTTCCTTATATCAGCACACCTGACCCTGTCACCGTTTCGGATGCGATTACCAATCAGTTTCCACCGATTGCAGAAGAAGCAGGAAATATGATGGATATATCAAAATGGGGTGTGTTTGACGGTAAGTAAATACCTGTCTGGTTTGCTCTGAAGATTTATTAGCAACGCGATCATGATGGTCGCGTTTTTTTATGCGTCTGAGTTAAAAGGCTACTCCAAGGATGATTTATTTCCCGTCGTTTTTTATACCAATCACAATATCCATCACGTTTGTCCCTGTGGTGCCTGTAATAATTAAAGCATCCATAGCTTTTAAAAAGGCATAAGCATCGGACTGTTTTAAATGTTGCGTGGCAGACAAACCTTTTTGCGTCCCCCGAGCTAATGTTTGACCATCCACAATCGCACCTGTTGCCTCAGTAGTGCCATCACTACCGTCTGTGCCAACGCTTATTAATGCGCAATGACTCCCTGCTAATTCTATTGCCGCCGCCAATGCAAAGTGTTGGTTGCGTCCACCTTTGGGTGGGTTTTTAGGGAGATTAACCGTCGTTTCTCCTCCCCATATTATAATATCGACCTCTGTTTGTTTTAACTGCTTGGCGCATTCCGTTGCAATCGTCGCAGCATCTCCGTGTAAAAAATTATCATCAACTTTTACGCGGTAGCCCATATTGATAGCGGTTGTTGCTACCGCTTGTTTTGCATGATTTAAGGTGGCAATAATTTTCCAGTAAAAATCTGGAGCATGAAGGGCAGTATCAGGATTAAAACGTGTCAGCCATTTTGAAGGTAGCGCACTTGGAATTTGTGCATTAGAAGGAAAGAGTAATCCAGAACCAATAACCGCAGGGTTATCTCCCTCAACATCTGAAATCATTAAGCAAGTGACGTGTTTCTTGTCGAGGTAACGCCACAAGCCGCCTGCTTTAATTTTTGATAATTGGCATCGCACGGCATTGATTTGTTCAATAGGGTAAGCGTTTTCAAGAAGATATTGATTGATTTCTTGAAGATCATCGAGTCTCCATCCTTCTTGTAGCACCTCCGCCAAGCTTGATGCGCCTCCTGATATTAAAACAAGACAATGTGCATCATTAGGAAGTTGCTGTAGGTATTGAATTAATCGCCTGCCTGCGATTAAACTCTGTTTAGCGGGGATAGGATGATCGGCTTCGATACAGTGAAAACGCGGGTCGGAGAGCAAGTGAGATTTAAAATGCCCGTGTTTGGATATAATTAATCCCGTTTTAAGTTGTGCATCGAGTTGCTCGACAGCACCCAAGCTCATTGCCTCGGCAGCCTTTCCGATCGCTAAAAGGTGATACGCTTGTTGCTTATTTTCTTTAAATTTCGCTATGTTAGTCAGTGCTTTTTTTACCACAATATCGCCCCTGACTGCATTAAGTGCAGCAGGGTAGAGTTGTAGTAAGGTGTCACGTAATGCTAATGACATGGATTATTTGTTGCGCCGTCCTTTAATTAGTGGGTAACTCTGCTCGTAATGCATCACGGTCATACCACCAAGTATCAGCAACAATAGCATCGATAACTTGACCTAAGCGCGGTAAGTAAATTTTAGGGTCATTTAGCTCTAATTTATCCATCCAAAAATTCATTTGGTCTTGGCTACTGACATTGCTGTGGCGTTCGGCAACCTTAGCGATGATATTCATCGTGAGGAACATAATGCTGTCGCGTTTCTCCCCTTCAAGTCGAAGGTCGGCAATATAGTGGGCAGAGACAGCGGCAACAGCTGCGCCATCTGCCTTAGCAGGCGTATCATCAATGAGGTTATTTAGCATAACAATCGTCAGCTCAGGGTCAATAGGATAAGTAACGGCCAACCAAAGACCATTACCTAGTGCAACGATAGAGCTAGGTTGCTCAGTACGATAAAGCAAGTCACAACAGTGAACGGCATCTTCCCATTGCTTATGTTCCATATAAATATTAAAAGACTCTTTTGCCATCCCCCATGCTGCTTCTGCCATACCAGGGTTAGCAATATCTAACATTATTTCGCTGATGTCGTATTGTAGCCCCGCACGTTCGAGTGGGTCGCTACTGGGTGAGAGTTGTAATAACTGTTTTTGTTTCTTTACAAGTTCTTCGTTAAGGAATTCTTTACTATCATCTGGTGCAGTGAATTCAATATTACTAGGGGCTTCGCTTTCGCTCATGGGTTTTTTTCTCTGGTTAAAGTGTATGCGTTGACTATAGCAGATCCGATAATTAAGATAAAAAACCTCAGTTGAGTCATGGTGAACGAGTAAGCTGTTTATAGCGAACTTTGTTATGTATTTATCAACGACTTAATAATTGGTTCAGCTACTCTACGTTAGAATATACGCATATGCTAAATAATCTATTGTTTAGGATGGTTTGCTCAAGAGTCATTTAGACATAAAATCAATTAAGTCTTGACGTTAGAATATTAGAATATTATTATATACTCATCTTCTGTTTGAGAAGACAGATATTAACTTAATCAAAATTAAATTTGCTAGGAATAACTATCATGAAA
>CAZQTJ010000015.1:0-4270 GCA_964596035.1 uncultured Cocleimonas sp.
AGCATTAAGAAGATAAGGATACTTCCCATTGAGCCAGCTGCTTTTTTGTTTGCGCTATCTGAGTTGGGAATGTCTTGTTTGTCGGCAGGCTCATCTGTGTTTTTATCATTATCAATAACAGTACCGATTGTTTCTAATTGAATATTATTGGGCAACAAAAGGGTTAAAGTGTAATGTTGATCGCCATCAATAACGCGGTTTCCAGCAACAACTTGAGCTATATTTGCGGTGGTTTTCCCTGCGACTATACGCACCATGCCGTTTTGTATCGGTGCGTTATTTTTATTGTTTCGGATCGTATAGTTGATTGTTACATCCTCACTTTTAGCCGTTGTGAGTTTGACCTCATAGTTTAATATTTTACTTTCATCATCACCTTCAATAATGAATGGGGCGTTGACCGTTATTATAGGGTCAATACCATTAACAGAAATATAACCTTCTGATACTGCAAAGAAAATATTATCACTGCAGGCAGCCATGAGGCGCGCATGTGAAACGGTATTAATATTGGAGGGGATAGTAAGGTTTTGACTGCCATCATTAGGCGTGTTGAGCAGTAAATTTTGAGTTGTACCATTCTTTGCAAGCAGTTTTATATCGATGCTTTGGCAATTAATGGGGGCTATATCAGTTCCTGCGACATTCCAGCTCACATCAATATTATCATTTGTGTTGTATAGATAAGAAGAGGTGTGTGAAGTGAGTGTAAAAGGGTTGCCTGATGTGATTATTTTAGTGTCAGTGCGTGCGATACCACCTCTATTATCTCGAACAGTAGTCGCAAAATTTAACTCACGGTCTGTTAAAGCGAGTATTTCTCCTTTGATAGGCGTTGCCCCAAATAGCGTATCAATATGAGGGAAATAACGGTAATTAGTTGATGATGGTAAGTAGCTACGAAAAAGTGGGCTGTCGCCTGTGTCAATATCGACATCAACCGCTGTGCCGTTGGCATCTATTTGATCCCACGTATAACTTAATGCATCACCGTCCGCATCATAAGCATTGCTAGTTAAAACAAAAGGCGTATTGCTCGGAATAATAAAATTCTGCGGGCTGATTATGGTTGGATTGGTATTATTGCTACTGCTATGTACGCCACAAATAGTGCCTTCATTATGGCGAATATAATTGTTTATTTGCGCGATACTAACCGCGTTAAATACAGCATCTGAGTTATTTTGTAGATTGTTTTTACCGCAAATTCCAGCATAAGACATAATGGTACTACCACTGCCTGGCTCAACGGCGGTATCTGGCTCACGGTTACCGCTACCACAATTTTGCGTGAGGCTATTAAACGTATGCGTTGCGCCAAATTGATGCCCCATCTCGTGAGCAACATAGTCAATATTAAAACTATCGCCATAAGGAGATGCCGAACCTGTAATGCCGCCCGCTTTATGTGATACTTTATTTGCACGGCAAATACCACTGAGCAATGCCAGCCCACCTGTGCCAGCGCCACCGAAAAGATGTCCTATATCATAATTAGCATCGCCAATCTCAGCATCTATAGTGGCGATAGTTTCATCGAGCATAGTATAAGCATCGCCACTGGTGAAAGGATCAGTTTTAGCATCGGTATAAATAATGTTATCTGTATTGGCAACAAGGGTAAGACGTACTGAAAGATCACGTTCATAGATTTCATTCACGCGGTTAATGGTGGTTGCCATAGCACTAAGGGCAGATGATTTTGTACCACCGTTTAGTGCCACGTATTCACCTGTTGCAGCTAAAGCGAGACGATAAGTGATTAAATCTTGAGATGCATTAGTTGCCTTTGCCTGTGGTTTTATACTGCGTTTTTGCAGTGAGAAGGGCTGTACAAATACTTCCTTTTTGACCTCATTTCGCAGAAACAGATGTTTGTTTTTTCTCTTGCTGAAACTATCGTATTGATGATTGTTTTTTATGGACTTACTGGGGTCAATAAAAATAGTATCGCCATCCTCTAAGGTCAGCATGGCGTGAAAACCTGTTGCTGTTAGATCAATGCGTCCATGAATATTTTTACCATTCGCTTCATGGACTTTCCATGCTTTAATATTAGGGAATTTAAGCGCCAACTCTTTGCTAAGCAAAGGATATTCTTCAACAACAAATTGCACCATAGAGCCATCAGGCAAAGGCAGTTCTAGCTGATTGTTCTTTGTGGCCGCTTTTTTTAAGCTATTGTTTGAGAATGTTTTTATTGGTGATGTTAATAATTGCTGACGTAAAGCAGGCTCGTCTAAGCTTAATATGCGAGCGCTATAAGATGGCAAAGAAGAGCGTGACAGTTTATTTGAGTTTGGCTGACTAACATCCTCCCATAGAGAAGAAGCAAAAGCATTGGTCGATAGAAATAAGCTAAAAGCGAGTAATGTTATACGCATGGCAGGGGGATCCATTTATTATTATTTTTATTAAACCTGAATCCGCATTGACCTCACGGATTCAGATTAAAATGACGGGGGTGTAATTCGGGGGAGGATGTCATTTTTTTATGACATGGGATTATTACAGGTGAAAGCTGAATGTAGCTTAAATGTAATGGTTATTAGTTATGAAAAGTTACCTATTATTTGCATTGACCTTACGGATTTAGGTAAAAGTAAAATAAATTTAGATAGTGTGTTGACATTAGAAAATTAGAGTATTATTATATGCTCATATTTAGCCAGTAGGTGGCTTAATACTCCTCCATCCTCCTTTGGTGGTATTTTATGCGGCTCTTCGGGGTCGCATTTTTTTTGCCTGTAAATATTGTAAGATGATTGTGTCTGTCGCAAGTTTGTGTAACAACAAAATATTAAGAATTAATACTTGAGTCATCGCGCCGATTCCAATAGAATGCCCCGTTCTTTAAATAGGCTCCAGTTGGAGTGTATTAATATATTTTTGAAAGAAGCGCTGTAGTCTGGTTATTACTCAAATAATTAAGCTAAATTAGGTGTTTCTCGTTATAGCTTCATTTCTGGAGATTTTTGAAATGGGAACTTTTACTGCAAAACCTGCAGAAGTAAAGCGCGACTGGTTTGTCGTTGATGCTGAAGGTAAAACTTTAGGACGTTTATCAAGTGAAATAGCGCTACGTTTGCGTGGCAAGCACAAGCCAATCTATACCCCTCATGTGGACACGGGTGATTACATCGTTGTAATTAATGCCGACAAAGTCCAAGTAACAGGGCGTAAAGCAAAAAACAAAATTTATTACAGATATACAGGTTATATTGGTAACCTTAAATCTATTAGTTTTGAAAAGCTAATGGACAAAGCACCTGAACGTGCAATAGAACTTGCAGTGAAAGGGATGTTACCAAAAGGACCTCTAGGTCGTGAGATGTATAGAAAGCTCAAAGTATATGCAGGTTCTGAGCATAAGCATCACGCACAACAGCCAATTCCTTTAGAAGTTTAATTTAGCTTCTACTGAACAATCAGAATATAAGATTAAGAGATTAAATAGTATGGCCGATATACAGTACTACGGAACAGGTCGACGCAAGTCATCATCAGCACGTGTTTTTATGAAAGTGGGCGCGGGTGCAATTACAATTAATAAACTGTCGATTGATGAGTATTTCGGTCGTGAAACGTCACGTATGGTTGTACGTCAGTCTTTAGACGCTGTTGAAATGAATGACAAGTTTGATATTAACGTCACCGTCAAAGGCGGTGGTGATAGTGGTCAAGCAGGTGCTATTCGTTTAGGTATCTCAAGAGCATTACTTAAATTTGACGAAGGTATGCGCGGTACTTTAAAGTCTCAAGGTTTACTAACGCGAGACGCACGTAAAGTAGAGCGTAAGAAAGTTGGTTTACGCAAAGCCCGTAGAGCAACGCAGTTCTCTAAGCGTTAAAATCATCTTCAATATTGTTATGCTGTATATTTTTATAGTGCGTAAATAATTTTTGAATAAAAAAGCTACAGTTTGCGCTGTGGCTTTTTTTTTAGGACTTTAGAGTTATTTAATTCTGAGTCCTGAGAGATAAACGTTATCATTTTGAGGATAGCTTGCTATTATATAAAGTGAAACGTAGCCCTTGATCGATAAGAAGTGAAATTTTTGTTGCATTTTAGCAACACTGGTACTAAAATTCGTATCAATTCCGCAGGTTTTGACGGAATAACTGAAACTGGTATTATTGCCAAATTTCAGATAAAGAATTTATTTATAGTTATGACTAACTTTTTTAGGAGTCGAAAGATGAAAAAATTGCTCGCAATCGCAATCGCAGCTGGTCTAGCTGCACCAATGGCTGTAATGGCAGATACAAC
>CAZQTJ010000015.1:4370-13725 GCA_964596035.1 uncultured Cocleimonas sp.
GAAATGGCAACTAAAGGTCTTATCGACAAAGGTACTACTTTCGGTGCTCGTGATTCTTGGGTTGGCTTAAAAGGTGGTTTTGGTGAAGTTCGTGTAGGTCGTCATGCGACTCCTTTTGCACTTTCATCTGATATGTTTGATATCCTAAACATGGGTCATCAGAATATTTCTGATGGTGCTGCTGGTTTCCGTGTTAATAATGCAATCGCATATTTAAAAGGTTTTGGTCCTGTAGGTTTTGCAGCGGCTTATGTGCCTGATGAAACTGCTGGTGTAAATAACGATGCAACTAGTCTTTTAGGTACTTATAAAAGCAATGGAATCAAAGCGGCTTTAGGTTATCAGAAAATCAAGAATGCTGAGAAGGCTATGAACTTAGGTTTAGGTTATGCTCTTCCTGCTGGACATCAAGTAAACTATGTTTACAATGAAATTAAAGATACAAATACAAATGTTAAGACTAAAAATCAAGCATTGAACGGTAAATATAAGTTTGGTAAAGCTTATGTTCAAGCTGAAATTGGCAAGACTAAAGGTATGAGTGGAACTAACAAAGTTCTTGAACTAGGCTATGGTTTAGGTAAAGGAACTACAGTTTGGACATCTCTTGGTAAAAATGGCATTGGTGGAAGCAAAGCTGCTCACACCCGTGTAGGTATCACTTCTAACTTCTAAGCTTTTTTAGAAAATTGAAGTTATATTAAAAAGGCGGACATCCATCGGATGTCCGCCTTTTTTTATGCCTGAAATTTATAGAAGTAGCTTACTTGTAATAATAGAAAATTAATCCATATGGGTAGATAGTAGTGATGTATCTATATGGATTAGTTTTTGATTTTGTTGTAATCTAACGTCTCTAATGAATCAAATAATAAAAATACTCAATAGCTCACTCATCAATCAATAAAAAAATATGCAAAAAAGATTCTCTACTCAAGATTTCGTCCTTTATGGTTTTCTTACCTTTATTATTATTTTGATTATCGCCACGATGTATCAAATTGATCGTCAATGGTCGAAACTCTCAGAAGCCGAACACGCGTTATCGGCGCAAACAAAAGATGTTAGTAATTTACGTTTAGCGATTGCAAAATTATCCAAAAAAATAGAGCAGGGTGAGTTTCAAGCGATAGCAGAGAATAAAAAAACAGCTGAAATTAAAGACAGTCACTCTGCTGTGCCAGAGTCATTTAAACGTGCCTATACGGCAAGCAAACTAGCAGATTACTCAACAGGTGACTGGAAGGTAAACGCTTTTGGTAATAACTTAAAAACCATATCGCCGCTTGTATCTACCGATGCTTACGCCTCAGATGTGCAAAGCTATGTCTTGGAGTCACTATTAACGAGAAACCCCGATACATTAGAGTGGTCAGGTTTATTAGCAAAAAGCTGGGATGTTAGTGAAGATGGTTTGAAAATAAGCTTTGAGCTTCGCAAAGATGTTGTCTTTTCTGATGGCGAGCCAATGACATCTGCCGATGTGGTGTTTAGTTATGAGTTTATGATGAATGAAAAACTCAAAGCACCAGGTACACAAGCCTATTATGAGCCACTAAAGTCAGTCACCGCAGACGGCGACTATAAAGTTACGTTTGAATTTAAGCGCCCATACTTTGAAGCAATTGATTTAGCCGCAGGATTGGCAATTTTACCACAACATTTTTATAAAGATTATTTAGATAAAATCGAAACCTATAACGAGTCGAAAGGTTTGTTAATAGGCACAGGGCCTTACCGTTTATCTGACCCTAAAAGCTGGACTCCCGATAAAGGCGGGGTAGAGTTAGTGCGTAATACACGTTACTGGGGAGCAGTCCCTCCACCTTACGATAAAGTCATTTGGAAAATCATCCAAAATGATAGTGCGCGTTTAACTACCTACCGCAACGGCGAATTAGATGCTTATAGCGCGCGCCCTGTTGAATATAAAAAGCTCAAAGCCGATAAACAAATGAGCGAAAAAAGTCATAACTTTGAGTATATGAGTCCTGTTGCCAGCTACTCCTACCTTGCTTGGAACCAAGAGCGTGATGGCAAACCAACGGTATTTGCCGATAAGCGAGTGCGACAAGCAATGACCTATTTAACCGATAGAGAAAAAATCATCAGTGATATTTACTTAGATTATGCTGAAATAGCCATTAGTCCCTTTAGCCCTCGTAGTAAGCAACACGATGAAAAATTAATCGCACGAAAAGGCGACTTAGCAAAAGCCAAAGCATTGCTTGCAGAGGCAGGCTTTAAAGATAGCAATAACGATGGTTTGCTTGAGACACCCGACGGAAAAGATTTTGAATTCAAATTAGTCTACTTCCAAGGTAATGAAGACACCAAACGCATGGTGCTTTTATTGAAAGATATGTATGCCAAGGGCGGTGTAAAATTAATTCCAGAACCAACCGAATGGCCCGTGATGATCGAAAAGCTGGATAATAAAGACTTCACCGCCATTACCTTGGCATGGACAAGCGGTATCGAAACGGACATCTATCAAATGTTCCACAGTTCGCAAACCAAAACCAATGGTAATAATTTTATTAATTACAAAAGCGATGAGTTAGACAAGTTAATTGATGAAGCCCGTGTGACGGTTGACGAATCAAAACGTATGTCAATATGGAAACAAGCAGAAGCCGTTTTCTATGAAGATCAGCCATACACCTTCCTGACCAGACGGAAAAGCCTCGTTTTTATTGACAAGCGTTTTAAAAACTTAAGCATGACAAAACTAGGCTTAAATAGTGGCATGTTACCATTAGAAACCTATGTACCTGCCGCAAGTCAAAAATATCATTAAGTAATTATGATAAATTGTAGGCTGTGTCGTGCGCGCAATCGCACTATATTTAGTATAATTTTTTGGGAAAATCATAAAAACAATAAATGTTAATTTATCTCTTACGTCGCATCTTACTCATGATACCCACCTTGCTGGGTATCACCATCGTTGTCTTTACGGTTATGGCAACCGCGCCTGGTGGAATCAGTGCCGATAGCTTGGTGAATGGTAGCGATATGAAGCCTGAGCAAAAACAGGCAATGCGCGACTATTACAATAAACGCTATGGTTTAGATGACCCTTTGCCGTTGCAGTATTTGCGTTGGTTAAATAATGTATCCCCCATAGGATTCACTTTTGATGATGATCGTAAAATAAACGGCTTCTCTTTGACGAAAGGTTCTGATCTAGGAGATAGCTTTAATTATGGTCGTCCAGTAGCCGATTTAATTGCCGAGCGTCTACCGATCACTTTGCTACTCAATGTTATTACCATCCCGCTGATTTATATCATCGCCATTATTATCGGCATGAATGCTGCCCGTGATAGAGGAGGGCGCTTTGATGTCACCTCCAATGTGATTATGTTGGCGCTATGGTCAATACCTTCCATGTTGGCGGGTGTATTAATGATCGGTTTTTTCTCCAGTATCCAGCATTGGCATTGGTTTCCTACCAGTGGTTTGAGTAGTCGTGAAGCTTTAAGTATGCCATTTTTGCCACACTGGTCATCACTTTTGGATGTTTTAAAAGTATTTATACTGATGATATTAGGCGCTATTGCTAGCTTTTGGCTAAGTCAGTGGCGTAATCTCAAAGCACGTATCGCGATAGCTGTGCTACTAGGTGGTGCTATGGGGGCGTGGATGGCGTTTAGTCATGCCGATTTCCTATTATTTAATTGGATATTTTTACCGTTGCTCGGTGCAATGATACTCGCACTGTTTGCATGGACAGAGGTTGCAACCTTCAGAGTCGGCGGGTTGATGATGATGGGCGCAGGTTTGGGTTTAATGCTAGGGGTTCAATTATCAACAGGTGATTTTGTACGCGGTTTTTTATTAGACCGCTCATGGCATTTAGTGCTTCCTATTATTGCTTTATCGTATGGCGGATTTGCGGCATTGGCAAAAATAATGCGAACCTCGATATTAGAAAACTTAAATGCAGATTATGCACGTACCGCACGCGCTAAGGGCGTGGCAGAAGAAGATGTGCTATGGAAGCATGTCTTTCGTAATAGCTTATTACCTTTAATTACTATTTTAGCAGGCCTACTGCCGAGTTTATTGGGTGGCTCTATCATCATCGAGCAAATATTTAGTATTGATGGTATGGGTAAATTAGTCATAGAAGCAACCATGGCTCGCGACCGAGAAGTTGTATTATCGATCACGTTGATTGCAGGTTTACTCACCTTAGTAGGTTATTTAATCTCCGATTTTCTCTATACATTGGTTGATCCGAGGATTCAGTATGACTAATAGCATAAATACGACACGTCATATCAGTGAGTCTTATGGTCAAAGAGTATTGCGCCTTGCATTTTCTGGTTGGGGGGCGCGTTTAGGCTTGGCATGGGTTTTGCTACTCACTTTTACCGCTACCTTTGCACCTTATTTAGCGAATAGTATGCCACTTTTAGCCAGTGAAAATGGTGTGTTAAGTATGCCCGTCTTGCGTCATACAACCGCAGAGGATGTCTTAATGCTGTCCGCTTTTATTAGTGGCGTTGTATTGTGGAAAATAAAATTAGCCTTTATTAAAAAGCTATGGATATTTACGATTATTGTTATCAGCAGTACATTATTAGCTCAAGCACTATTAACACCGCCCAAAATTGTTATTTATGACCAGTACCGCGCGAAAGTGGCGAATGCAGAATATGATTGGGCAGTGCTACCGCCAATACCCTATTCACCTAGCGACTTTTTGCGTGATTATGGCGATACAGGTTTAGAGGCCCCATTCTCTGCGGACAAGCGTACACACATAATGGGAACGGATGATAATGGTGCAGACGTTGCCAGCCGTATGATACATGCTTCACGAATTGCACTCGGCATTGGCTTTGTCGCTACAGGTATCGCGATGGTTATCGGTATTTTTATCGGTGGTCAAATGGGCTATTTTTCAGGGCGTGTCGATATGTTCGGTATGCGCCTGATGGAAATATTTGAAGCCATACCCGTGTTATTTTTATTGCTCACCATTATTGCTTTCTTTGGGCGTAGTATTTATTTGATGATGATAATTATCGGCATAACAGGGTGGTCGGGTTATGCAAGGTACGTGCGTGCAGAATTTTTAAAACTACGCAAGCAAGACTATGTTCAAGCCGCCATTGCCAGCGGTTTACCACTGCAATCTATCTTATTTCGGCATATCTTACCCAATGGTATCGCGCCATTATTGGTTGCCATAAGTTTTGGTGTCGCCTCTGCCATTCTTACCGAAGCGACATTAAGTTTTTTAGGCTTAGGGCCGGTCGATGTCCCGTCATGGGGGCAAATGCTCAATCAGGCGGTAAAATCATCAACCTTTAATTGGTGGATGGCTGCCTTTCCTGGCGGGGCAATCTTCTTAACCGTGTTTGCTTATAACCTAATTGGTGAAGCGTTGCGTGATGCGATAGACCCGCAATTAGCAGGAAGGCTTTGATGCGTACTGAAACTCCCTTATTAAATGTCAAAAACCTCTCTACCCATTTAAAAACGGCTAACAAAGTCATCAAAGCCGTCGATGGTGTCAGCTTTAGCCTAAATAAAGGTGAGACTTTTTGTTTAGTGGGCGAGTCGGGCAGTGGTAAATCAATTTGTGCCTTATCGCTTATTCAGTTATTACCAGCGGGTATTTCATCGCATCCAAAGGGTGAAATACTATTCAACTGGCGTGGCAACAAACGAGCTGCGAAACAAGTTAATACCCTTAAATTAAATGAAGATGATTTAAGGCAAATTCGAGGCTCTAATATCGCCATGATATTCCAAGAGCCAATGACTTCACTGAATCCTGTTTTTAGTATTGGTGAGCAAATCGTGGAAGCTTTGCAGTTGCATCATCCTGATATGTCGGATGCTGAGGCAAAAAAACAGACGATTGAAGCCTTAGAAGAAGTACAAATTCCCAAAGCAAGTACACGTTTTGATAACTATCCGCATCAGCTTTCAGGCGGTCAACGCCAACGCGTGATGATCGCTATGGCGCTTGCTTGTAAGCCAGATTTATTGATCGCCGATGAGCCAACCACCGCTTTGGATGTGACGGTACAAGCGGAAATTTTAGTCTTAATGAAAGACCTGCAAAAACGTAATGGCATGGGGATTTTATTTATTACTCATGACTTTGGTGTGGTGGCGCAAATGGCGCATAAAGTCGGGGTAATGAAACAAGGTAAGCTGGTAGAAGTTGGTTTAAGTAAAGAGGTCTTAAGCAAGCCTCAACATAATTACACTAGAAAACTACTTGCCGCTATTCCTGAAAATTTACCGCGACAGAATAAAGTTGACTCAGCGCATCTGCAAAAACAAGAAAATTTAGTGGAAGTAAGCAAGCTTAAAGTTTGGTTTCCTATCAAAAAAGGTCTATTTAGAAAGGTAGTAGACCATGTAAAAGCAGTTGATGAGGTCGATTTAAATATCAAAAAAGGCGCTATTATGGCATTAGTCGGAGAGTCTGGCTGTGGCAAAACAACGCTAGGACGGGCTATTTTACAACTTGAAGAAGTTACCTCAGGCAGTGTCAAAATACGGGATAGAGAGCTAGTAGGTTTAACAGCAAAAGAACTGCGACCATTACGTCCGCAAATGCAAATCGCCTTTCAAGATCCACAATCATCACTAAACCCACGCTTACAAATCGTCACCACGCTAATCGAGCCAATGGCTGTACACGGCATCGGTGAAAATAAAGAAGACAGAATAGAACGTGCCGCACAAATATTAGAGCAAGTGCATATGGATCGAGACTATTTATGGCGTTATCCACATGAGTTTTCAGGCGGGCAACGCCAGCGTATAGGCTTAGCACGCGCATTAGTGGTAAACCCCGAATTTATAGTTTGCGATGAAATAACCAGTGCCTTAGATGTTTCTGTACAAGCAGAAGTGTTGCAATTACTCTTAGAAATCCGTCAACAAAAAGACCTAACGCTACTTTTTATAACACACAACATTGCCGTTGTTGAATATCTCAGCGATGAAACAGTCGTCATGAAAGCAGGTAAAATTGTCGAGCAAGGCTTGACCACTGATGTTTGTGGAAATCCTCAGCAAGCGTATACGCAAAAGCTATTGGAGGCAGTGCCACGGTTGATTTTGTAGGATTACCAACTTAAAACGGGGCGACCACTCGTTCCTATGCTCCGCGTGGGAATGCATACCCGAACGCTCTCTCGTTACAAGGCTCCTGCCTTGTAACGCGCTTGAGTGGCTCTCGCCACGCGGGAAAATAATAGAAAGTTTTATAACACCAATAAATATTAATAGGTTTATTGATACCATTGCAAATTATGCTACAGTCCATTACGAGCTGGGGGTGCTTAGTCATAATAATAAACTAAGCTGAGAAATACCCTTATAACCTGATACGGATAATGCCGACGAAGGGAATGCTTGGATTTTATAGCTCTGTCCATTCGTTCATTCCTTGGCGATGGAGATATACAAAGCATGAATGCAATACCAGAAGCCTTTATACAAAAAACAGCCGAACTCTCGGAAGAAGTCACTAAACCCTTTTCTAATTCCCGCAAAATCTACGTTGAAGGCTCTCGTCCTGATATTCGCGTCGGTATGCGTGAAATTCTGCAAGACGATACTTCCGACAGTATGGGCGCAGAAGAAAATCCCCCCATTCCTGTTTACGATACCTCAGGACCTTTTACTGATCCTGACGTTAAAATTGATTTAATGCAGGGCATTCCTGATGTGCGTAATGCTTGGATTGAAGAGCGTGATGACACAGAATTCTTAGCAGGGCCAAGCTCAGAGTTTGGTCTGCAACGTCAAAATGATCCTGAACTCGCAAATTTACGTTTTGAGCATATTCGTACCCCGCGCCGAGCAAAAGCAGGCAAAAACGTGTCGCAAATGCATTACGCACGTCAAGGTATTATCACGCCAGAAATGGAATATGTAGCGATTCGCGAAAATGTAAAATTAGATACCTTACGTGAAGACCCACGTTATGAAAAATTATTAAGGCAACATGCGGGTGAAAGCTACGGAGCCAGTCTTCCTGATATAGTAACGCCAGAATTTGTGCGTGAAGAAATCGCCAAGGGGCGTGCCATTATCCCCGCTAATATTAATCACCCCGAGCTAGAGCCTGTCATTATTGGGCGTAACTTCCGTGTGAAAATTAATACCAATATAGGTAATTCAGCGGTTTCCTCCTCAATCGAAGAAGAAGTTGAGAAGATGGCATGGTCGGCGCGTTGGGGTGGCGACACCTTAATGGATTTATCAACAGGTAAAAATATCCACGAAACACGCGAATGGATTTTGCGTAATTCACCTGTGCCCATTGGAACAGTACCGCTGTATCAAGCCTTAGAAAAAGTAAATGGTAAGTCGGAAGATTTAACATGGGAGTTATTTCGCGATACCTTAATCGAGCAAGCAGAGCAGGGCGTAGACTACTTTACCATTCATGCGGGCGTGCGTTTAAAATATGTGCCAATGACGGCGGATCGTGTCACAGGCATTGTTTCTCGTGGTGGCTCGATCATGGCAAAATGGTGTCTAGCACATCATGAAGAAAGCTTTATTTACACGCATTTTGAAGAAATTTGTGAAATTATGAAAGCTTACGATGTATCGTTTTCATTAGGCGATGGTTTACGTCCAGGTTCATTGGCAGATGCAAATGATGCCGCACAATTTGCCGAGCTAGAAACCTTGGGTGAATTAACTAAAGTCGCTTGGGAGCACGATGTACAAGTCATGATCGAAGGCCCTGGGCATGTCCCCATGCAAATGATTAAAGAAAATATGGAGAAGGAGCTAGAAGATTGTTACGAAGCACCTTTCTATACTTTAGGCCCTTTGGTGACAGATATTGCCCCCGCTTATGACCACATTACCTCTGGTATTGGGGCAGCACAAATTGGTTGGTATGGAACCTCCATGCTTTGCTATGTCACACCCAAAGAGCATTTAGGTTTGCCTAATAAAGAAGATGTGCGAGTGGGTATTATTACCTATAAGATTGCCGCTCAAGCTGCCGATTTAGCCAAAGGCTTTCCTGGGGCGCAACTGCGTGATAATGCCATGTCCAAAGCACGTTTTGAATTCCGCTGGGAAGACCAGTTTAATCTAGGTTTAGACCCAGAGCGCGCGCGTGAGTATCACGACGAAACCATGCCGAAAGCAGCCGCTAAAGTAGCGCATTTCTGTTCTATGTGCGGACCGCACTTCTGCTCCATGAAAATCAGCCAAGAAGTCCGAGAGTTCGCCGCAGAACAAGGAATTTCTGAAATAGAAGCCTTGAAAAAAGGTATGGAGGAAAAGTCGGTAGAATTTGTTGAAATGGGCGCGCAGATTTATAACAAAACCTGATTGAATTTATAGA
>CAZQTJ010000016.1:0-7899 GCA_964596035.1 uncultured Cocleimonas sp.
ATATTCAGGGATTATCCAATCTATTAACTCAAGCAAACAGCTCTGCTTCGACACAAGTTACAAAATATAGACGTTAATACGCTTTTATCTGCTGATATTTATATCGTATAAAAATCTTCAACGTCTGCTTCAACTTTTACTGCTTTTGTAGGGTCGGCTAACTTTTTTGTTTTAAGGTAGAGTGGTTCGCCTTTTTTATTGACGCAGTAGCGCAAGCCTTGTTGATAACAAAGTGCTGCATTTTCGTCGTCTTTAAGTTGTGTCAATAATTCAGCAAACTCTAAGTAAGCCTCGCTATTCGGTGCCATGTTTAGGCCTGACTCATAAAAATAACAGCTTTTACCCCAAAGTTTGTTACTACGATATAGGCGCGCTAGGCAGAGTAATAATTCAGGGCTGTTGTCATGTTCTTCTAGCCATTTTTCGGCTTGTTGAATGGATTTATTTAAGTTGAGGTGTTCTATTTTTCCAAAGCGTTCGATTAATCTGCCATCCCAGTTTTTATTGAGAGCATTTAATAATATCTTCTCACTGAGCTTATCATCACCGAAGGCAGTTAGCGCATTGCTGTAGTTAAGTATTGCTTGAGGCTTGTTTTTTATATTGGTGGGAAGTTTTTTCCATAGGGTATGTAGCTCTGTCGGCTGTTCTTTTAGCGCCGCTGATTGAAAAATTCCTTTTAGTGCCATTATTTCAAACTTTTTACAATCGCTGTCTTTCAATAGATTTTGCTTTTGTAGATCAGGCAATAGTGCAAACAAGCTTTTCCAATCTTCTTGTCGGTAATACACTTTTGCTAGTAACTTATTTGCATAAGGATGTCGAGGGGATAGCTCTAATAAATGCACTAAAGTTGCTCTTGCTTGTTCAACTTGATGACTGCCTAGTTGCATATCGGCTTGTGAAACAGCGACGGCTATTTTGGCATTATCTCCGCTTTCATTTGCTTTCTTTAGGTGTTCATCGCGACGGTCATAATTTTCTTGCATATGTGCCGCTCTTGCAGCCGCTAAGTAGTTTAGTAAGGGTGTTTCTGCATATTCTACATTATTTAATAACAAGGCTTCTGACTCAACCCAATGCCCTGAAGTAAACTGAACGAGACCTTGTGCTAGTTCTTGAGTTGCTTTATTTGATAAACGTGAGTGCTTATATTTTTGGATATTTTTTCTCATTCCAAAAATAGATTTCAATAGCCAAACGATAAAATAGACCACGACGAAAGAAAGCACTAAGTAAATTAATAAGTCGGTACTATCAATTTTAATATTACCCAATGCGCCCCACGTAATAGTGACGGTTTCGGCATGACTCAAAATAAAACTAGCCAACCAAAACATAGCAATAATAATGACGATTAAAAGTAATACGTAAAAAATCATTTCACTCTACTCTATTTTTCAATCTGTTCTAAAAGCTTTAATGAGACAGAAATATCAGGGGGTTCAACAGATAACTGAACCTTTTCTAATGCCTGAAAGTGTTGCTGTAAGGCATCATTAATCATTTCTGGATAATATTTTTCGAGGGTCTGTTTTATCAAGGTTAGTTGCTTATGATAACCTCTATCTAAGTCTTGTAATACCATTAGGCGCAAGGTTTCTAAACGTAAATGAAGCAGATTTTGCAACTTTTCTTTTTCATCAACGCCCAGTGTGTTTTGTACGGACTTATCAAACTTGTGAATAACCACAGAGCTATTTATCTTGCTCACTATTGACGATAAAAAACCGTCATGATTGGATAATTTTTCAGGGAGTAGCGGTATTGTCTCGCTGTTTTTTATTTCTGTGGTGACAGGTATTGCATCAACCACTTCCATCAGATCCCCGATCCGCTGTGAAATGGCGGCGACGTTGGGCATTAAAAAGCCCTCTAAAGCCACAATTTCTTCTGTTAGTTTTTTTCTTACGGGCAAGTATTTACTTGAGCCAATTTTTATCAGGGTATCTTCAGCGGCTCTTAATAATTTCAGCGCTGCTGACTTATCTTTACTTAATTGTAAACGTTGATTGGCGACTTGCAGTAAAAATTTCAGTTCTGCGATGCGCCACTTTCTTGACGGTGCTTGCGGTGATGTCTGTGATTTTTCTTGTGCTACCGTCAATAGTCTCGCTTGTTTTTCAATAACTTGAAGAGCGTGTTGTGATATTTTCTTCACATTTTCTAAGTTATCTGCCGACCGTGTTAATGCCGTCTCTCGCTGTTTTAGCTCACTCAATAAAGTCTCATTTAATGCCAATATCGTTGATTTGTCGGCAAATTTTGTTGATCTTTCCTTTAAACTCGCAACACCTCTTGTGGCTTCTTTTGCTCGATCGTTTATTTTCATCCAGTTTTTATAACCCGCCGCAATACCAATCATTGTAAGAAATAATGCGATCCAAGCGATAAATAAGGTAAAACGTGAACGACGCTTTAGTTTTTTGAGGGTTTCTGATGTCTCACCTATATTGGCTAGTTTACTACTGCCTTCTTCCAGTTGGCTCATGCGATACTCCACTCCCGAAGTATTTTATAGATTGATTCGTCACTAGGGTCGGTGGCAATCCAAGTTTCAGCAGAATATTGATGTTTGAATTTCTGTTGAATACGCTTGCTACCCAATAATAATGTCACTTTAGAAAGCCAGTTATCACCCTTTGCAAGACGTAGTAAGTGAGCAAAACTTTCGCCACTTGTGAGGATAATCATATCAAGTTTGTTTTGCTGATAATGTTGTTTTAATACCTCAAGATCACTTGCAGGACAGCGCCTAGCGTAGACATTGAGATAGTCCACTATCGCTCCACGAGCCTGCAAAGTATCGCGCAGTACATCGCGCCCTCCTTCGCCTCTAAAAATAGCAATCCGCTGATTTTTTACCTGTTGCATTTTATCTAAGGAGAGCAATGCCTCGCTATTAAAGATGTTACGGGGGAAGTAATCCACCGAAATGCCATTTGCAGATAAACGCAAGGCCGTTTTCTTGCCAACAGCGGCTATTTTAAGCGTCTTTAACTCTTTTTTATCAACAAAACGCATGGCTCTTTCAACCGCATTGGGGCTGATAAATATGGCTAAATCATAATGTTGTAGCTTTTTTATCTGTTGTCGTAGCACGCTTAGAGATGTTGGCTCTACAATCTCTAACAATGGAAATGCAATGACATTTGCCCCTTGTGCTTCCAATAGTTGCGTTAAACCAGCTGCTTGATGGGCAGGGCGCGTGATAGCGATCCAACGATTTTTAAGTCCTTGTTTATGCACGGGTCGTTAAACATCAATACCTAAAGACTGCAATACTTTATCAGCCCCTTGTGATAATAAATCTTCGGCAACAGCAACGCCTAACTTTTCAGCATCGGCAATCGGCGCGGTTTTTTCTGCACGATAAAGTGATGAACCATCGGGATACCCTATAAGCCCTCGAAAATAAAGTTGATCACCTTTTAACTCAGAGTAGCCCGCGATAGGAACTTGGCAGCCGCCATTTAAACGGGTATTAAAAGCCCGTTCTGCGGTGACGCGAATGGAAGTATCAGGATGGTTTAAAGGTGACAGTAAAGCATTTACTCGCTCATCATTGTCTCGACATTCAATACCAATCGCCCCCTGCCCTATGGCGGGTAGGCTTTGCGTTGTTGGAATGCGCTGTGTAATTCGCTCATCAAACCCTAAGCGCATCAACCCTGCGGTAGCTAAAATAATGGCATCGTATTCGCCATTATCTAATTTTGATAAGCGGGTGTTGACATTGCCGCGTAAATCAAGAATGTCTAAATCTGGACGGTATTCTTTTATTTGCGTCTGACGGCGCATACTCGACGTACCGACCTTGGCATGTTGTGGTAAATCATCTAAGGAAGTGTATTTATTGGACACAAAAGCATCGTGCGGGTCTTCGCGCTCTAAAATAATGGGTAAATGTAAGCCTTCTGGTAGCTCCATTGGCACATCTTTCATAGAATGTACCGCTATATCGGCTTTGCCTTCTAACATACCAATTTCAAGTTCTTTTACGAAGAGTCCTTTGCCGCCGATTTTAGCTAATGGGGTGTCTAAAATAATGTCGCCTTGTGTCATCATACCCACTAACTCCACCGCTAAATCGGGATGGTGTTGTCGCAGTTGACGCTTAACTTCTTCTGCTTGCCATATGGCGAGGGGGCTTTTACGTGTTGCAATTCGTATAATATTTGACATAAGCTATTTCTATCGACGGGGGAATGAAGTATCGAACTTTACGCCAAATAAAGCGCTGTCGCTAGTTGAACTTTATTAATATAAATCATTCTTTACTCCTATCAACTGAAAAATATCAAGCAACGAGAACACAATCATGCTCAATAGATCATCTAAATTTTTACTCTCCTTATTACTGCTAATGAGCAGTGTCTTTATGCTAAATGTAACAGCTACAGCATCTGACTTAGGTCATGTTATTGAAGTTAAAAACCTTGCTAAACTGGCAAAGCAAATGAAGCAAGAGAAAAAGGGGCTGTTATTAATGCTCCACGCAGAAGGCTGTCATTTTTGTGAGGCATTAGAAGAGAACTTGCTTTATCCGATGGTAAAAAGCGGTGAATATGACAAAACTATTTTTATCCGCAAACTACAAATTGACTCAGGCACACCTGTTATCGGATTTTCAGGTAAAAAAATTGATCCTGACGATTTTTCAAAAAGCTTTGGCGATGATTTTGTCTTAACGCCAACCGTTTTATTTTTAGATGCCAATGGGCATGAGACCACCGAGAAATTGATTGGCTACAACACTCCCAGTCTTTATGGTGGCTATCTTGAAGAACAGCTCAAAACGATGAGAAAGGTTATCCTTAAAAATGAAAAAAAGTAATTTATTCGCTCTTTTAAGCTTAGTTATTTTTGCCGTTTTAGCCATTACGGGCTACCAGCTTAAATCATCATTGCTATCTTCTAACGAGACCGTCCGCGCCGCGATGCAGGCAAACTGTGATTTGCATAAATCGAGTTGTACCGCTGTTTTTCCTGACGGACAAAAAGCAACGCTTACAATGACACCAAACACCATTCCTGTATTAAAGCCTATCCAGGTAAACCTTCAACTCGAAGGCTTAGACGCGACAGACGTTCAGTTTAATATCATTGGATTAAATATGGATATGGGGGTGAACCGCAATTCACTGAGTGGCAATGAGCAACAGAGTAATAAGCAACAAAACTTTACAGGAAAAATCATCCTCCCTGTCTGCTCGTTTGAACGCATGGAGTGGGAGGCACAGGCAGTTATCACTACTAAAGATAATGATGTGATTATTGCGCCTTTCCAGTTTTATTCTGCAAGGTAGCTCCATAAAAAAAGGCGTATCATTTCTGATACGCCTTTTTTACTAATCCTTAAAACTTATCTATTCAATAAATTTTAAGAGCCTTTTGCTTGTCTTGCGGCTGTTCTTCTTTGGTTTTCTGTCAGCACTTTTTTGCGTAGACGGATACTTTCTGGCGTTACTTCAACCAGCTCATCATCATCAATAAACTCTAGTGCTTGCTCTAAGGTCATGCGAATTGGCTTTACTAAGATTAAGTTTTCGTCTGTTCCTGCCGCGCGGATGTTATTTAGTTGCTTGGCTTTTGTTGGATTGACCACTAGGTCATTATCACGACTATGGATGCCGACAAGCATACCTTCGTAAACGGCTTCTGCGTGTCCGATAAATAATTTGCCACGCTCTTGTAGGTTAAATAGCCCGTAAGCTAATGCCTTGCCTGTTGCGTTGGAAACGAGTACGCCGTTATTGCGCTGACCGATGACAACATTTAGGTAAGGACCATAATGATCGAAGGAGTGATAGATTAAGCCTGTACCTGAAGTCATGGTCATAAAGTCGGTATGGAAGCCGATCAACCCACGAGAAGGTACGATATACTCTAAACGTACACGCCCCTTTCCGTCTGGAACCATGTTCTTTAGATCGCCTTTGCGAATACCTAGCTCTTCCATGATGCTACCTTGATGCTGGTCTTCTACATCTATGGTCACTGTTTCGTATGGCTCTTCGCGGTTATCACCTTCGCCACGCACGACCACTTCTGGGCGAGATACTGCCAATTCAAATCCTTCACGACGCATGGTTTCAATTAAGATGCCAAGGTGTAGTTCACCACGACCTGAAACGCGGAACTTATCAGGGTCATCCATTTGCTCTACACGTAAGGCTACGTTATGCAGTAGCTCTTCTTCTAGACGCTCTTGAATGTTGCGTGAGGTAACATATTTACCCTCCTGACCTGCAAACGGTGAGTTGTTTACTTGGAATGTCATGGTAACTGTTGGCTCATCGACACTTAATGGTGGTAGTGCTTCAACATTTTCTGTGTCACATAAAGTATCGGATATGTATAGCTCATCCATTCCTGTAAAGGCAATGATGTCGCCTGCTTGAGCTTGTTCTACATCTATACGTTCTAAACCATGAAAGCCCATTGGCTGGAGTACGCGACCGTTACGTATTTTACCGTCAATATCAATGACTTTAACTTGGCTATTACGCTTGATTTTACCTTTTTTGATACGTCCGATGCCGATCAAACCTGTGTAAGAGTTGTAATCTAAGGAGCTAACTTGCATCTGGAAAGGTGCGTCTGGGTCAACGTCTGGATGACTAACATTATCAACAATAGATTGGAATAATGGCGTCATGTCGCCGTCTGAAACGTCAGATTCTAAACCTGCATAGCCATTGATTGCAGAGGCATAAACAACTGGAAAGTCGAGTTGTTCATCCGTTGCACCTAAGCTATCAAATAATTCAAACGTTAGATCAAGCGCACGATCAGGGTCTGCGCCTTCACGATCAATTTTATTGATAACAACAATGGGTCTAAAACCCATTGCGAATGCTTTTGAGGTAACAAATCGAGTTTGTGGCATAGGGCCATCAACTGCATCGACGAGCAGCAACACTGAGTCAACCATCGACAAAACACGCTCTACTTCCCCGCCGAAATCGGCGTGACCAGGGGTGTCTACGATGTTAATACGGTAGTCGTTCCACTTAACGGCTGTATTTTTAGAAAGAATTGTGATGCCACGCTCATGCTCTAATTCGTTGGAATCCATCATTCTTTCTGTTACATCAGCACGCTCGCCTAATGTGCCAGATTGCTCTAATAGCTTGTCTACTAAGGTAGTTTTGCCATGGTCAACGTGAGCGATGATGGCAACATTTCTTAAATTTTCAATCACAATTTTTTACTCGATTTTTACAGTGAGCGCGCATTATACTAGGTGTTTATCAATTACTACATCATTATATTCTTATGAATTCTGAAATATCACATTACGAGCGACTGGGTGGCGCAAAAAGCGTGCGGCAATTAGTGGATCGCTTCTACGATTTAATGGATGAAAAGGATGATGTGAAAGCATTACGCCAACTACATGCTAAAAGTTTGCGTGTTTCTCGTGAAAAGTTATTTTTATTTTTAAGCGGTTGGTTAGGAGGTCCACCGTTATATGTCGAGAAATATGGACACCCTCGTCTACGACAACGGCATATGCCCTTTGCTATTGGGACAGATGAAAGCAAACAATGGATGCTATGTATCAATCAAGCACTTGATGAACAGGTGAAAGACATCGCGTTTAAACAACTTCTCAAAGATTCTTTCCAAAAAGTAGCGACACACATGACAAATAAATAGTCATTTTTTAAGCTAGTTAGCCAACATTCATTGTGGATGAGCTATAGTTTTAGAAACATGCTAAAACTATCGACAAAACGCATCTGAAATATGTTTTTTTCTTGCACTATTTATGGGAGACTAGACACTCAAACTAGGCTAACACCACTACTGATTGCATCGCATTAACAATGAGTTGCTCAGTTCAGCAAAGTAAGCTCGGATGTAAACTGACTGCTTTCCTCTCAAAGATAT
>CAZQTJ010000016.1:7999-13653 GCA_964596035.1 uncultured Cocleimonas sp.
TCAGTTCAGCAAAGTAAGCTCGGATGTAAACTGACTGCTTTCCTCTCAAAGATATAAGTTTAATGCTGAGATTCCTACACCAAGAATTTAAGCGGTAGAAACCGCAGGAATCTAATTATGAATATACTAATAATAGACGACCACCAGCTTTTCGCTGAAAGTCTAAAGGCGTTACTACAGAAGCTTGATACTTCTATGTATGTAACTCATGCACTAAATGCTAACGCGGCTTTAGAGCACCTAAAATCAAAAGAACAACCTGACCTAATACTACTTGATATTAACTTGCCTGGTATTAATGGTTTTTCCCTTATGAATCAGTTTCAAAAAATGAATGTGTGGTCTCCTGTCTTGGTTCTTTCTGCAGCAGAGTCTCCTAGCATCATAAAGACAGCCATTCAAAACGGCGCTTTAGGATTTATAGCAAAATCTTGTAATAGCCACTCTTTAATGACAGCTATTCAAACGGTTATTAAGGGAGATATATACATCCCTGCACAGAATACACAGCAAGATGATGATCTCTCTACTTATAATGATAATGCCACTGTTTTTCATATTACCAATCGACAGAAAGAAATTTTGCACTTATTAGCGCAAGGCTTAGTTAATAAAGAAATAGCAAGCAACCTTGGTATCTCTGCTAATACGGTAAAAGCACATCTTTATGAAATATTTCGTAGTTTAGGCGTTAAAAATCGAACCGCAGCGGTAAAAGTAGCCATTAAACACGAACTGATTGAACCGATATAAACAAGCGGCACTCCTTCCTTATGAACAAAGTAAATTACGCAACACCACTTTAAACGCCCCTTGCTTTAATGGCTTATGCAACAGTGGCAACCCAAAAGAAGTCGCTTCTTTAAGTCGTTCTGGAGCCGTATCTCCCGTAATTAAAAAGGCAGGCAAATCATTACGTCCTGTTAGCTGTTTATATGATTTTATTGCATCAATTCCTGTCATGTTTTCTTGTAATCTATAGTCACTAACAATCACATCGACTTTCTCAGACACTTGTTTGTTTTTTGCTATTAGCTCAACTTCCTCAAGACAAGACGCAGATAAAACATCATACCCCCATGATTCCAGTGCAAGCACGGAAGACTTACGAACTATTTTATTGTCATCAATCAACAATACGGTATACGTTCTTTCTTCATCAAGATTATACGTACTCTCTTCCTTAACTTTGCATTCCTCTTCAATAGACAAAGCAGATAAGGGTACAAGGATGCTAAAAACACTCCCTCTGCCCACCTTTGAGGAGAGAGATAGCGGATAATCTAGCAATTGCAATATACGTTTACTAATAGATAAACCTAAACCCAAGCCTTTATCAATATCCCGCTCAGGGTTTCCTAACTGCAAAAACTCACCATATATTTTCTCTTGATTATCTTTCGCTATACCTACACCTGTATCCCAGACCTGAATTTTCACCCGTTCATCGTAAATACGAGTGGATATCAACACTCCTCCTGTAAAAGTGTACTTGATAGCATTATCAATTAGATTCATTAATGCATTAGACAACAAGGAGGGGTCGCAATCGATATAACAATCATTTAAATGAAGTCGCAACTGCAAACCTTTTTGTTTTGCTGATAAACGATAATTGTCTATCACACGATTCAATAGTAGCGTCAAAGAAACACGTTCTATTCTTGGTTCGACAATTCCCGCATCCAGCTTGGAGACATCCAACAAAGATCCCAGCAAACTATTGAGGGAGTCATTCGCGTTATGAACCAATGCTAATATGGACTTTCCTTCTTTTGTTGTTATTTGGGTATCTAAAGCATCGGTTAATAATGACAAGGAGTGAATGGGCTGACGTAGATCGTGACTCGCAGAGGCTAAAAAGCGGGATTTATCTTCGTTGGCTTTAATTGCAACTTCTTTTTGTTTTTCTAGCTCCCGAGTCTTTCGCTTTAACTTAGCAACCAAAGACTCATTTTCAAACCGTATTTTCAATGACTCTGATATAGAGCGATACACATTATTACTAATGGCTGCAATCATCAACAAACTAAACGTCAGCGTAACTGCTATCCAAAAAAACAATTGATTATCGTCCATTAATAGCAGCACAACGATTGGTGTAATAACAATAGTCGCGTATAAAGGAAATGCCCAACGGATGTAAGCCAATGAAACCGACGCTCCCAATATCATGCCAAATAAATACATTAATAGGTAAGAGAAATGCATGGGATGATCTGGAGTAAAAAACAACACTCCTGCTGCTGCCCAAAAAACACCCGATGTTGCAGGATATACATAAAAATACTTTTTTTCATTACGCGTAGGAGAGCGAGAATGTAACTCCCGTAGTTGATAAATTGAATGTAATAGACGAAAAATCCAATATACTGCTAGAGTAGCATACCAAGATAAAAGGACAGCATGAGGAATAACAGACCAAAGCGAGGCAATTAAACCCAAACCACCAAGCAAGCTTCCAAGAAACATAAATGGGGACTGTTTTTGTAGCAATAAAAAGCGTTCATTTTCAATTTTTTCATTCATCTGCATCGGTATACATACTCTTATATAATACGAACCACTACTTTCTACCCTCCCTTTAGCATAAAAGAAAGAACAAAAAGAAACAGGAAACAGCAACGATAAAGGAAAATTTCTAATTATTGAGATATACTTGAATACACATCAGACACTTTGTCAGAAAACGCTTAATATACAAGTACATGATCACAAACTGATTTAGTATATTTGAATATAAAAAACGCCTAGTTAGTATACAAATATTAAAAAGTAAAGCTTAAATATTAAGTTGTTTTAGATACTTCTTGATTCTGCGCCTTCTCTATGGTTATATGAATTCTAACTTAACCTATAAATAATATTTACCCCCTATAGGTCAAGCTAATAAATACCGACAAACTGTTATTCTAAAGCGATCAAAATTCATTTTCAGTCTAGCTTCCACGAGCTAAACTGAAAATAAAAATGTGAGCTGTTTTAATAAAAGCTAGCCGTATAATAATTATAAAAAAACACGACGTAATTACCCTAGCAACTACACCAGCAAGGGATATAGCGAACGACCACAGGAGCTACAAGGTAAGCATGAACAGACTGAATTTATCTGACGCGCGACATCTCGTTTCACGCACTGCCCTAGGACAAGAATGGACTGGGATGAAAGCTTTAGAAGGCAAGTCTCGCGCTGAGGCGGTCAATATTCTCTTACACCCTGAGAAAATTTATACGCCTGGACTCCCCAGACTCACTTCTTGGACAAAGCTCAATAAAATGAGCATAAGAAATGGCAACGGCAAACGAGCAGCTCGCAAACAAATGATGCGCGACAATGAGTTGCTAAAACAATGGGAAGTTAAAAATCTTTTAACCACAAGAACCCCCGTCAACGAACATATGACAATGTTCTGGCATAACCACTTTACGACTTCTTTAGTAAAGGTGATGCACCCTCGTTTAATCCATAAACAAAGTATGCTTTTACGTAAAAATGCGATGGGTAGCTTTTCTCATTTACTAAAAAGTATCGCGAAAGACCCTGCTATGCTTGTTTTTCTTGATGGCTCTAAAAATGTAAAAGGCAAAGCAAACGAGAACTTTGCTCGCGAATTACTTGAATTATTTACCCTCGGCAAAGGTCATGACTATACCGAAGCCGATATAAAAGCTGCCGCAATAGCCTTTACAGGTTGGGGTGTCAACATGGACAGGGGCACATTCCAATACGATGCTAGCAAGCATGACAGCACGCCTGTCACCTTTATGGGTACTCGCAATATTACTAATGGTGATCAAATTATTGATGTTTTATTAAAGCATCGTCGTACTGCCGTTTATATCGCAGAAAAAGTGTGGCGTGAATTCATTAGCGACAGCTACCCTGATGCACGCGTTACACAACGATGGGCCAAGGCTTTTAGAAATTCTAACTACAGCATTAAAGTACTGATGACTGAGGTGCTAAACAGTGATGCTTTTTGGTCAAAAAGATACCGTGGAAATATGATAAAGTCGCCCATTGATCTCGTTATAGGCACATTACGCACTTTACCTTTCCCCAAATTACCCACCAAAGACATAAGCCATGTATTAAGCTTGTTAGGTCAAGACCTCTTTGATCCGCCGACGGTCAAAGGCTGGGATGGCGGCAAAAGCTGGATAGATACCCAAACACTATTAGTGCGGACATCAACGTTAAATAAACTAACTCGACATACTCGCGCTCAAGCTTATATTTCAAAGAAACTACCAAAAACATCAGGAAAAGAAGTCGTAGATTGGCTATCACCCATCACTCCAGTGCTTGAATTACCTACACATCCTGGAAAATTACGACTTGTACGCGCACTTGTTCTCGACCCAACCTATCAGCTCAAATAAGGCAATAAACAGCATGAATCGACGTGACTTTTTAAAATACGCCAGCTTAACCCCTCTCGCGGGCATGATCCCCTCTGTTTTAGCTAGCAACCCGAATTTAGCCATTAACCAACACAATAAAAAAATACTCTTACTGGTTGAACTAAAAGGTGGAAATGATGGATTAAACACGCTTATCCCTCACGAAAATGACCACTACAATAATCTACGTCCCAAATTAAGGGTCAAAGCCCCAAAGAGCATGATGTTAGAAAAAGGCTTTCGTCTAAATCCTTACCTTAAAGACATTAAATACCTTTGGGATAAAGGTGATATGGCATGGATTCAGGGTGTAGGCTATCCACATGCCGATCGCTCTCATTTTTATTCGATTGACGTTTGGAATACAGCATCAACGCATGTAAGCGATACGACAGGTTGGCTCACAAAAAGCGGGCTACCAAACTCACCCAATGTACTAAATGGTATTATTGTTGGTGACGATAGATTAGGCCCTTTTGCAGGAAAAAACGGTCATGCTGTCGTTATGGAAAGTCCACGTACCTTCCTAAGGCAAACCAAATACCTTAATCAAGAACAATATAGAACACCTAATGATTCATTAGCGCACCTTTTATCAACACAAAACCAAATTAACGCAGCGGCAGACTTATTAAAAACTAAGTTAAACCAAAGCCCGCGTCGTTATGCTCGTTTTCCAAATAGCGCATTTGGTCGTAATTTAGAACAAGTGACGCGTTTAATCACGAGTGGCGTACACCTACCTGTGTTTAAAGTAACACTTGAAGGTTTTGATACCCATGCAGGTCAAATTGATGCACACAATAACCTGATGCATCACTTGGGCGGTGGACTCGCGGCATTCCAAAAAGCCATGACGGCGGCAAAATTATGGGACAATGTGTTAGTGATGACCTACTCAGAGTTTGGTCGTCGTGTTGCAGAAAATGCCAGTTTAGGTACAGATCATGGCTCTGCGTCAGCTCATTTTGTATTAGGTGGACGCGTCAATAGAAGCATTTATGGCGCCACACCTAGCTTAGAACATCTTGATGACGGTGACTTAATTCCAACCGTCGATTTCCGCCAGATGTACGCCACCATAGCACAACGCTGGTGGAGAAAACCTAATCCATGGCAAGGAAGACACAACCCGCTACCTTTTGTCTAAGGAACACTCCCTAAGGACTCAATGCAAAGGCTATATGATGACATTGTATAGCCTTTTTTTATAATTAAAGAACACTCATGGAATAACAGCTATAATACCT
>CAZQTJ010000017.1:0-9511 GCA_964596035.1 uncultured Cocleimonas sp.
TGGGATAAAAAAGCAAGTTAGAATCGGGAAGTTATTTCATGCTCGTTCCTTAATACCTGAATCCGTGAGGTCAATGCGTCCTGTGCCGTAGTGACCTCACGGATTCAGGTAATCACTATTCATCATCTTTGACTAATGGTGGCGATGGCGGCTGTTTAGACAAACCGTTAAGCTTATAGATCACATAAGCGAAAAAAACAAAGATAAATAATATTGTAAACATTGAAAGCAATCCGATACTACTAAATACAATATCAAACACGATAAACCCTCCTATAAATAAATACTTACGTTGAGTTTAAGAAAAACGGCTTATTTTATCCTTGTCATAGATCAAACAGACTCAAGTTATATTTTAATTATAATAAAAAATGAACTCGCTAATTAACCTACCTTACGATGAGAATTCGGCTGATTTATTTTCACATTTTGCTAATAATAATTGGAGTATCTTTCTTGATAGTGGCTACCCATCAGAAAATTCAGGACGATACGATATTTTATCAGCAGAGCCTATTGCAACCGTTGTGAGTCAACATGGTGTCACGACACTAACTCAAGCATCAAATAAGCAAAGCACCTCTATTTCACCTTTTAAGGTATTGCGGAAAGCACTTAAAACACTTAAACCTAAGAACGCAACTTATACAAATCACTTGCCTTTCAATGGAGGGGCTTTAGGGTATTTTAGTTATGACCTTGCTCGAACAATAGAAAATATACCATCAACCGCGCACGATGGAGAAAACCTCCCAGAAATGGCAGTAGGCATTTATACTTGGGCTATTATTGTTGACCACAAACTTAAAAAAACATATTTCACGGGCGAAATTATAAAAAAATCCCCCGTATTTACACTTGAAAAAATCATTCGTATTTTCAAAAAAATAGAAGCTGCCCCTCCCAGTGAAGAATTTCATGTTCGTAGCGACATTTCTTCCAACCTTCCCTTTCCCGAGTACAAAGATGCGTTTAATAAAATAAAAAAATATATCGTTGCGGGAGATTGCTATCAAATTAATCTCACACAGCGATTTTCAGCAACCGCCACAGGCAGTCCTTGGAGCGCCTATCTACAATTACGAAAGCTCAACCCTGCACCCTTTTCAGCCTATATCAACACCCCCTTTGGACAGATATTAAGCTCATCTCCCGAACGCTTTTTAAAGGTAAATAATGACAAGGTAGAAACAAAACCTATAAAAGGTACTCGACCTCGATCAAACAATAAAACGGAAGACAACAAACAAAGAAAGGCGTTAAAAAATAGCCCTAAAGATCGCTCTGAAAACGTAATGATTGTTGATTTACTTCGCAATGATCTTGGTCGAGCATGTAAAATAGGTAGCGTAAAAGTCCCCCGCCTATTTGACATTGAAAGCTATACCACTGTACATCACCTTGTTAGTACCGTATCGGGAATACTCTCTCCCGAACAAGACGCCATCGATTTATTGGAGGCTTGCTTTCCTGGAGGCTCAATTACTGGAGCGCCCAAAATACGCGCAATGGAAATTATCGAATCATTAGAGCCACATCGTCGAGGCATATATTGTGGGTCAGTTGGATACATAGATTTTAATGGCAATATGGATACGAATATCGCCATACGCACCCTAGTTTATAATCAAGAAACGATACGCTACTGGGTTGGCGGAGGTATTATTTATGACTCAGATATTGACGAGGAATATCAAGAAAGCCTTGATAAAGG
The DNA here is from genome assembly GCA_964596035.1 of uncultured Cocleimonas sp. Taxonomy (GTDB): domain Bacteria; phylum Pseudomonadota; class Gammaproteobacteria; order Thiotrichales; family Thiotrichaceae; genus JAGLBW01. Next base: position 1,715 of record CAZQTJ010000017.1, read on the forward strand.
AAAAGCCTTGCTAAGACTACTGAATGACTGCCGTAAATAGGTGAATACAATAAAAAAGTCTTTTAGCGACTTTCTTAAATGCTAAATTCGGGAAAATATTTGATATCAGGCAGTTTATATTTCTCTGGATAACCCACACTAACAAAGTACAAACCATTAGCAGGAGCTGTGATACCAGCCTGTGTGCGATCTTTTAGCGCTAAAAGTTCAGCGAACCATTCAACAGGTTTAACCCCACTACCAATCTCAAATAAGCTCCCCACTATATTCCTAACCATATGATGCAAAAAGGCATTAGCACAAATATCAATATAAATATAATCACCTTTTCGAGAAATTTTTAGTTGTTTTATTTCTCGCACCGCATGACGAGCCTGACAAGCTGATGCTCTAAAACTCGAAAAATCATACTCCCCTATTAAACTATTTGCCGCCTGCTGCATTTTCAATTCATTTAAAGAATGGTGATACCAAGTAACACGATTATGCAATAAAGATGGGCGCATTTTTCTATTGAGTACAATATAACGATAATGACGCTCTAGGGCAGAAAAACGCGCATGAAAATCAGATTCTACCTCCCTTATCCAGCGAAAACTTATATTGGAAGGTAAGTTGGTGTTTCCTCCCAATAGCCATGCTTTATCATTTCTTAGTGATTCAGATTCAAAATGAATGACCTGCCCTATTCCATGCACTCCACTATCTGTACGTCCCGCACAGACAACATCAACAGAATGATTAGCAATTTTTGATATTGCCTTTTCCACCTCTTCCTGCACAGAAGGCGCATGTGATAGCTTTTGCCAACCACAATAAGGAGCTCCATCATATTCTACACAAACAGCATATTTCATGCTTATCTATTGTAGGGCAGCCCTATGAATTAAGAAATAAAAACTCAATAACTTCCCATAAAAAAGGCTAGATATAAAATCTAGCCTTTAAAACTACGTCAATAAAAGTGGAATGTGATCAATTAACCTGCTTGATGCAATAACTCTTCGGCTTCTTTCTTTTGATCATCATTACCTTCCATCATAACTTCTTCCAATGTATTTCTAGCACCTTCTATATCACCCATATCAAGATAAGCTCTTGCTAAATCAAGTTTTGTACTAACCTGTGTTTCTCTAAGCTCATGGTCGTCATCATCTAAATCCATAAAGGATAAATCATCATCCAAATCACCTAATAAGTTATCTGTAACCGTTGCATCATCTTTTTTAGAAAGATACGCACTGCTAGAGGGTAATATTTTATTAAGGTCATTATCATTATCTAATTCTAATTCCAAATTAGATAAACCAAGCCCCGACGAATCTTCAGCTTTTGAATTAGAGTCAAGCGAAAAATCACCATCTAAATCCGTTAAATCAAGATCCAATAAATCTTCAAACTCAGAACCTAATTCAGTTGTACTCGCCTCCGCTGAATCAGGCTTTTCTTTCGATAAACTGGGAGCATCCATATCAACATCATCAAACAAATCATCGAAAGAGGAGGCATCCAACTGTTCTGGAGTGGACTCTGTAATGTTAAAAGTGTCATCCTCATCATTCGCAAGTAACTCATCTAACTCAAAATCATCATCATTAAATGATTCTTTTTCTGATGGTTTCACTTCTGAAGTATCAAAGTCTACATCATTACCTAAATCATCAAGACCACTCAGATCCAAATCGTCAACTTTAGAAGTGCCAGCAGAGTCGCCCTTAATATCATCATCTAACTTATCTTCCGCAAAAGCTTTACCCGCTGTAACAGCAATACCACCCGCAACAGCGGTAGCGGCAGCCGCACCTGCTGCTACATTAGCAGAGACAGATGAAGAACTTTCAAACAAGCTACTCTTTGACTTTAACTCATTAGCCCACTCTGTAATTGTTTTCCATAACTCATCTTTATTAGCGCCAGCGTCATCTGGAAGTTTAGAGAAAATTTCTGCTTGCTCATCGAAGGCCGCGACATCAGAAGATGCTTTAAAGTTTTCCAACAACTTAGCATGGTACTGCAAATTATTGGGTTGCTTCTCCAGCGCTTTCTTTAACTCAACCTCAGCTTGATCATGCAAGCCATAAACAATATATACATCTGCTTCTTGCAAAATATCGTCATTCACACTATCTGAGTGAGCCCCATTTTCTTTCGTAGAACGATCAGTATCTACCGCATCGCCAAAATCGAGATCATCAAAATCACCTTCAAGACCAGCAAAAGCATCATCAGGATTAACCTTGTCTGATTTTTCTCCCATATTTTTTTCCGATACAGAACCTGGCGCAAACTCAGGATCATCGAAATCTATAGAGCTATATTCTTCATAGTCACCAGATTTTCCTCTACGGCGCATTAATAACCAACCAAATAATAATGCTAGAAGAGACCCACCACCCAAGCCCATAACAAGAGGAGAACTTAGCAAATCAAGCACACTACCTTGATTATCTCCAGCATTCGACTCATCCGCAACCTCTGGGGAAATAACAGTATCATCAACAGTTGACGAATCAGTCATTTCTGTTGATTTTGCGGGATCTTTCTCGAAGACAGATGGTATTTCTGTGCTACCGTCAACAACGGCTAATTGCTCATTAGCAAGCGGATCCGTTGGCGTAGCAACTTCAGTTTCTACTGAAGCTCCACTGCGAACAATAGTTCCATCTTGATTCACAGCATTTTTAACTTGCTGACGAATATCAGAACCTTCTTGCGCATCTGTTGTCGTTGCCGAAACAGGCACGCCTAGTTTTGCTTGAAGTTCCGCCAACTGCTCATTCTTTAAAGTAATGAGGCGATTTTTCTTGCGTAATAGTGACTCTAGCTCAGATACACGAGACTTTAACTCCGTATTCGCATTTGCTTTTGCTGCTAAAGACTCATTTGCTTGGACTAACTGACGTTCTAACTGGTCAATTTTAGCAGAACCTGTTGCAGATAAGTTCTTTGTATCGACAGCTGAAGATGAACTTCCTATAACTTCTATTCGCGCCTGCGTATTCTTAACCACAGGTGTCTGCGATGTTCCTTGACTACGACTAGGCTTGCGCACTTGACTTTGTGAAACCGTTTTCTTTGCTAATTTTGAACGATACTTACGCCATGCTGTTGACTGCTTGTAAATACTCGACTTTGATTTTGCATAAGAAAGACTAAGCGCATCTCTTTTGCTTGGGCGACGCAATAAAGCACCCGCTTTTAAGTTATTAATATTTCTTTTTCTGAAAGCGGTTGGGTTAGCACGATAAATTGCCATCATCATTTGTTCTGTACGAACACCTTTTCGCCCTAGCTTTTTAGCAACTTTATAAAGACTATCGCCTCTAACAACGCGGTATTTATGTGTTGTTTTCCTGCTTCCTTTAGTCGTTTTCTTTCTAGGAACGGCGGCTCTACTTGATGAAATTGTTTTTTTCGATACTGTCTTTGTTGGACGAGTAGTGTGTTGTGGCGCTTTGGCTGAAGTCACTTGCTGCTGGCGCTTGGGTTCGGCTCGCACACCTACCGTATTATTTGCTACAGCAGTACCTGGTTGCACTAAAACAGGAGGATCCAATAAAACAGTGTATTCTTTTAATAGCTGACCATTTGGCCAACTAACTTCTAAAAGGAAGTTTAAGAAAGGTTGATTTATTGGCTGATTCGAATTAACTATAATAATAGGCTTGCCATTTTCAACACTTGGCGTAAAGCTAATACTATCTAAGTATTTTGGACGTTCAATACCAACACGACTGAATACTTCAGGTGAGGCTATACGAACTTTTAAACGCTTAGCATCAGCAGCACTTGTCGATAATAAATTAATTTTTGCACGGAATGGCTGATTTAGATGAGAGCTTGATTCAATTTCTCCTAAACCCAAAGCATAGGTGGCAGATGAGTATGTGACAGCTAGACACACAGCTAAACTCAAGGCTTTTTTATTCACGTAGTATTCCCCTTAAACAGCATACCGTCAAACTCCTTCATCTCATATAAAATGAGTAATTAACGATGATTTATTATTATAATATTTGCAAAAAGCATCTCTAATAGAAACACTTGGAGGCACTAGAAGCTTGTCCGAAAATTAAAAGCTGACTGAAAGCCCCATAAAATCAGATTATGATGTTTACGGGATTTTCGTTTCAACTCTAGTTTTCGAACAGTCTCCTATTCTCTTTTATAGTGCAATTTGTATCAAATATGCCATGAATCGTAACTGAATACGGGTAATAAAACTGTCATAAGCCGACCAACTATGTCACTTTCTGACAAAGTTGGCACATTGGAGGATAATATCTGGATTTAATCGTAAAAAATTACAAGTAATCTTGAATTAACACTTCCGCTATTTGAATACTATTTAACGCTGCACCTTTGCGAACATTATCGGCGACAACCCACATATTCAAACCACTGTGATGTGAAATATCTTCACGGATGCGTCCAACATAAACAGGATCCGTATTGACACCTTCTGTCACTGCTGTTGGATAACCGCCATCTTCTCGATCATCTAACACGACAACGCCTGAAGCAACATTCAAAAGCTCTTTAGCGTAATCGACAGAAATTTTCTCTCGTGTTTCTATGTGAATTGCTTCTGAATGCCCATAAAACACAGGAACACGAACAGCGGTAGGGTTGACAAGAATATCATCATCTTCGAATATCTTGCGGGTTTCCCAAACCATCTTCATTTCTTCTTTAGTATAACCATTATCCATAAACACATCAATCTGGGGTAACACATTGAAGGCGATCTGCTTTGGATAGGTTTTAACTTTTGCCTCTTTAGCATTCAATAAAGCGGCGGTTTGAGAAGCTAGTTCTTCTATGGCGGGCTTACCTGTTCCTGAAACAGCTTGGTAAGTTGCCACATTAATTCTAGTGATTTTTACCGCATCATGTATAGGCTTCAAAGCAACTAACATCTGAATGGTAGAACAATTCGGATTAGCGATAATCCCTCTATTGGTATAGTCTGCAACAGCATGAGGGTTAACTTCAGGTACGACTAATGGAATATCGTCTTCATAACGAAATTCTGAGGTATTATCAATCACCACACAGCCTGCTTTTGCGGCAATAGGCGCATATATCTTTGATATTGCCCCGCCTGGTGAAAATAAGCCTATTTGTACTTTAGAAAAGTCAAAATCCGCTAGGTTCTCAACCACTAGCGTCTTATCGCCAAACTCAACACGCTTGCCTACCGAACGCTCACTCGCCAATGCATATACATTGCCAACAGGAAAATCACGTTCAGCTAATATAGATAGCATTGTTTCGCCAACCGCGCCTGTCGCACCGACGACGGCTACATCAAATGTTCTCATTTTTTAAAACCTTAATATTGACAGCTCATAACATAACTCAAGTTAAAAGGTGTCACTTGATGAATATACTCGGTACTAAGGTTTTTAGACAACCTTAGACCTACCGCTTATCTGATTTATACTTTTAGTGCCGCAACAACTGCATCACCCATTGCATCAGTCCCTACTTTTTTCATTCCTTCGACAAAAATATCAGCCGTTCTATAACCTTGTTCCAAGACTTTTTCAACAGCAGTATCAATTTTATCCGCCAATTCAGGATGACCCAACGAATAGCGAAGCATCATGCTTACAGACATTATTGTTGCCAAAGGATTAGCAATGTTTTGACCTGCAATATCAGGTGCTGAACCATGAATTGGCTCGTACATACCCATACCCCTTGAATTAAGTGATGCTGAAGGCAACATACCAATAGAACCTGTCAACATAGCCGCCGCATCAGATAAAATATCACCGAACAAATTACCTGTGACAACCACATCAAACTGCTTAGGTTCTTTCACTAATTGCATCGCTGCGTTATCGACATACATATGGCTTAGTTCAACCTCTGGATATTCCGCAGCGACACGTATGACTACCTCACGCCATAGCTCCGACACTTCCAATACATTGGCTTTATCGACAGAACATAAACGCTTGCCACGTTGCATGGCTATTTTAAAGGCAGAATGTGCAATACGCTCTATTTCAGATTCTTTATAAACCATGGTGTTATACCCAAAACGCTCACCACTTTCATCCGTATCTATTGCACGAGGCTGACCGAAATAAATACCACCCGTCAGCTCACGCACGATCATAATATCCAAACCTGCGACGACTTCAGGACGTAAGGATGAAGCGTCTGCCAAGGTTTCATTTAAGATGGCTGGTCGTAAATTTGAAAACAAATCCAAATCAGCACGAATGGCTAATAAACCACGCTCAGGACGCAACTCACGCGGCAAATCTTCATACTGATACCCTCCCACTGCGCCTAATAAGATAGCATCTGCCGTAGCCGCCTTCTCTTTGGTGCTTTCAGGGTAAGGGTGACCAGACTTATCATAGCCAGCACCACCTATTTCACCGTATTCTAATGCGACCTCTAAACCAAAGTCTGCTGTTAGTACATCAATTACTTTTATCGCTTCAGCAACAATTTCTTTACCAATACCATCACCTGGTAAAACCAGAATTTTTTGTGTCATTTTTATTCCAAATCAATTATTTAAAAGGTCATACTGTTATGAAGCAAACAACCAAGGTGCTTCTTGCTTACGCTTGTCTTCATAGGCTTTAATATCATCGGCATACTGTAGCGTAAGACCAATATCATCCAAGCCATTTAACAAACAATGCTTTCTAAAAGCATCCACTTCAAACGTGAAGATTTCCCCTGTCGGCGTAATCACCTCTTGTTGTTCAAGATTTATAGTCAGCTCATAAGCTTCTGCCGATTCTATTTCTAAAAATATTTTATCGACGATATTTTCTGATAAAACGATTGGTAACAGACCATTTTTAAAACTATTATTAAAAAATATATCGGCATAACTAGGGGCGATTATTGTACGAAAGCCGTAGTCTGTCAAAGCCCATACTGCGTGTTCACGCGAAGACCCACAGCCAAAATTTTCTCGCGTCAATAAAATAGAAGCACCTTTATACTGAGGCTTATTTAATACGAAATCATCACGTTGCTCTCGCTGGCTATGATCCATTCCTGGCTCACCTGCGACTTTATAGCGCCAATCATCAAACAAGGTCGGTCCGAAACCACTTTTTTTAACCGACTTTAAATATTGCTTGGGGATAATCGCGTCTGTATCAACATTCGAGCGATCCAAAGGAGCAACCAAACCTTTATGTACTGTAAACTTTTCCATGATTACACCTCTGTTGCCAATGTTCTAATATCAGTGAAATGACCATGTATCGCAGCTGCTGCTGCCATTGCAGGACTAAGCAAATGTGTGCGCCCTCCCTGCCCTTGGCGACCTTCAAAGTTACGATTAGAAGTCGAAGCACATCGCTCCCCTGACTCTAAACGGTCAGCATTCATTGCCAAACACATAGAACAGCCTGGCTCACGCCACTCAAAACCCGCCTCTGTAAACACCTTATCCAAACCTTCGCTTTCAGCTTGTTGCTTAACCAAGCCAGAACCTGCTACAACCATCGCTAACTTAATGTTATCTGCCACTTTATTTCCCTTCACGATAGCGGCTGCTTCACGCATATCTTCGATACGAGAATTAGTACAAGAGCCGATAAAAACTTTATCTACTTTAATCGCATCAATCGGCTCACCCGCAGTCAACCCCATATATTCAAGTGCTGCTTGTATCCCATTACGCTTCACTGCATCCGTTTCATCATCAGGGTTCGGTACGACGGCGCTAATAGGCAACACCATTTCTGGCGATGTTCCCCACGTCACTTGAGGCTCTATTTTAGTCGCATCTAAACGTACCACTAAATCAAA
>CAZQTJ010000017.1:9611-13176 GCA_964596035.1 uncultured Cocleimonas sp.
CCAATAATGGCTAAAACGATATCTTTAGCCGTAACACCTGCTTGAACCTGTCCGTCAACCGATACCAACATATTTTTCATCTTTGATTGAATCAAACATTGTGTCGCCATAACATGCTCAACCTCCGATGTGCCGATACCGTGCGCCAAAGCCCCAAAAGCACCGTGTGTTGACGTATGTGAATCACCACAAACAACGGTCATACCCGGCAAAGTCGCGCCCTGCTCAGGACCAATCACATGAACAATTCCCTGACGAATATCATCCATCAAAAATTCTTCAATATTAAAATCTTCACAATTTTGATTTAATGTTTCAACTTGAATTTTAGCCACGGGATCATCTATTCCTGCCGTACCATTACCACGGTGTTGCTTCGTCGTTGGAACATTATGATCAGGAACAGCCAAAATAGAGCTAGTTCGCCATAGTTTGCGCCCTGCAAGCCTCAAACCTTCAAAGGCTTGCGGAGAAGTTACCTCATGCACTAAATGTCGATCAATATAAAGCAAGGCTGTATCGCCCTCTTCCTCTCGAACAACATGAGCATCCCATAATTTGTCGTATAATGTTTTCGCTGTCATCAAAGTCCCTCTACTTATCTATTTGTGGCAAGTAGTCTACTCCATATTATTAATAACTCTAATTGATTATTTTCATGAAATTCATTCCTATTAGGAATGATAAATTACATTTAATTGTCAGCGAGAAAGTTAACGCAATCAATTTAATTAATGCATAATTGTTGTAACTAATGGGTGCAGCTAAGTGAATGGCATGGTAATTTTAGTCATGAACAGTTGTTTACTGGGGAGATGTTTTTATATGTTTTGTCAGAATTACATATATTAACAACTGCTAAATTGTCTATTTTTGGCGAAGGTATTGTTAATGAGGAGGGTTTTATTCTCTAGTATTGGGCTTGTTTTTTTACTGTTATTTATAATAGTAATGTATCCCCATTCCCTAAGAATTAAAAATACAGAACTCAATAATGGGGCTTATTTTGAGGCAACAGACTGTTGGTTTGAAGCCCGCTCGTTTCCTCAAGGATTTAAACCTTATGATTGGTTGTTTGGCTTAAAAATGCAACGTATTGAATGCGGCTACATGACAACAAGAAAAGAGCAAGGAGAGTCTTTTTTTCGCTTACCTGTCGTTATTATTCGTCATTCTTTGTGGCGTAATAGCAAACATCCTGTGATTAATATTTCAGGCGGACCAGGTGCATCTGCTTGGTTAGATAACGAGTCAATTAATAGCTTCTGGCTACCCAGCATCGAAGATAATGACTGGCAGCACGATATAGTTTTATACGACTCACGCGCAACGGGATTAAGCGAGCCTGCTCTGCATTGCGAAAATTTTTTCCAAGATACATTAGCGCTATTGTCTAAAAATTTACAGCCAGAAGAAGAGAGCAGTTTAGGTTATCAATTACTGCTTAACTGTCACCAGCAGTTATCCCACGACAAACAAAAAATCAATGCCTTGCATCATTTAGGAACAATCAAAAATGCAGCAGATATTGCCGACTTGGCTCATTTATTAAAGGTTGATGCTTGGCACTTATATGGCACCTCGTATGGTACACGTCTAGCATTAGAGGTGGCACGCCAACACCCTGATGTAGTAAAAAGTATTATTTTAGACTCCGTTTACCCACAAGAAATTGATGGCGAAGAAACGATGCCAGACCTCTACCTTGATGCTGTCGAAGGCATCTTGAATGCTTGTGACAATGAGCTTACCTGTGATTTGGAATACGCCAACTTACAGAAAAAACTACATATTATTTTGCAGCGCCTACAGAGTAAGCCGATCACTTTAAGCCTAAAGCACAAAGGACAATCAGTTAACTTAGTACTAACACCATCACGCTTTTTTTCTTTACTTTATGATACAGGTTATAGCATTAGTACCGTTGTTGCTGTTCCAAATGTTATCCAGTCCTTTTATAGGGGAAATCTCGATGCAGTCTATTTTTTAGCGCAAAACTCTTTGGATATGATGTTGGATGAAAGCTTTAGTAACCCTGTTTATTTGGAAGTCGAATGCAATGAAAATGAAATTAGGAATCCACAAGCCTATATCAATCATATCAATAAAAAATACCAACATTACCCCGTATTAAAACGCTGGCAATTATCTACAGTGAAAGACGACGTGTGTAATATATGGGGCTCAAAAGAAAGTGACGAAAGCTTTCATCAGCCCGTTATTACAGATAAACCTACCTTGATACTGACAGGTCAATTAGACAGCGCCACCCCTCCAGAGTGGGGAAAGACCGTCGCCTCACGATTACCCAATAGTGAATACCACGAATTTAAAGCGTCAGGTCACGCGGTTTTATATAACGTTGCTTGCTCAAAGAATATCGTAAGACGTTTTCTCAACCCCGATAAAAATTATCCTGCCGCCTGTCAATCCAATGAACCTTATGACAATGGGCAGCGAGTTGTGTGGGACTCGCCCAACATGGAAAATATGTTTGAATAAATGATGGGTATTCGATCAACGGTAGCAGTAAAAATAGTCATAATAAAAAAAACAGACTATATTGAAAAGAGGGGAAATAAAAATAACAAACGCTTTTAACTAAGCGGTGGGGGGAACTATGAAAAAGCTAATCTATAGTATTATTATCGGGGCAATAATCATATTAGTAGACCCCATCAATGGCGATGTTTTAAAGCATCCCCATCTAAATTCAATGACTTTGGTTCTGAGTTATTAAATTAAGGTAACACTCGCATCTATTATCTTTCTTTTAGCGTACCTCATAAGCTAGATATTTGTGCGGCATAACTGAGTTTTGTTATAATCCCACATTACAAGAAATAGTTAAGAGTGGGTAAAATGTTTACAACTGCAAAAAATTATATCGGACGCTGGGTTTATTTACTGATCTTTATAGTCAGTTTAGGGATGCTTAATGGTTGTAGTGTGAACTATGATAATGTGAAAATGGAAAATGGCGACCGTCCTGTTGCGCGTATTCTTACCAATAAACAAAAAAAATCTATAGCAGATCTTGCGCGTACTTTGAAAGCATTGGGACCTAATACAAGCCAAGCAGAAGCTGACGATATCGCTTATGATGCGATTGTTTATCCCATGATTTTGGCCAATAAATATAATCTCGTTTATCCGCCGCAACTACAAAATGTGTTAGTCAATGCGAAACAGCGTAGTCGTGGACTGTGTTGGCAGTGGGCAGATGACATGACTGCACACATGAAAAAGAAGCACCTGAAAACTTTTGATTTAGTCAGAGGAACAGCTAATAGACGTTTGAAAAACGAACATAATTCATTAGTGGTAAAAGCTAAGGGTGCAAGTTTTTATGATGGTATTTTACTTGATCCGTGGAGAAACTCAGGCGATCTATACTGGGCAAAAGTAACTGAAGATGAAGACCCTCAATACACATGGCATCAATTTGTTAATTAATGTGTCTCGTTTAGAATCGGGAAGTTATTTCATGCTCGTGTAACTTCTCATAATATCAACTGGCAGGAGTGCAAGCTTTGACTTTGTCTGGTATTTGTTTTGCATGGTT
>CAZQTJ010000018.1:0-1536 GCA_964596035.1 uncultured Cocleimonas sp.
AAGTCCGCAACCATTTTTCGAATAAGCATTAGTTGCTGAAAATCTTTCTCACCAAAAATAGAAATATCAGGCGATACTATATTAAAAAGCTTAGTTACAATGGTTGATACCCCAGAAAAATGCCCTGGACGAGACTCCCCCTCTAAAAGATCACTGATAACAGAAACTTCAACGCGCGTTATATTTGAACCATTAGGATAAAGCTCTTCGACTGACGGAGTAAACACCAAGTCACACTCAACACTTGACAGTTTTGTTTTATCATCATCTAAGGTGCGAGGATAAGCTTGCAAATCTTTTTCTTGATCAAATTGAATAGGGTTTACAAAAATAGAAACCACCACCTTATCGGCAAGCTCTTTCGCCCTCTTTACCAACCCCAAATGACCTGCATGCAGATTACCCATCGTCGGCACAAAGGCGATACTATAACCCGCGCCCTTCCATTGTTTTATTTTTTCTCTAACCTTAGAGATTTCAGTAAGATGAATCATCAAACAAAACACTGAGCATCAGAAGGAAATGTTTGATATTTTACCTCTTTAATATAAGCCGATACCGCACCTGCAATGCCTTCTGATTGACCCATCAAAAAGTCTTGGGAAAAACTAGGCGCATTTTTTGATATGCCTAACATGTCCTGCAACACCAGCACTTGACCATCACACACGCGCCCTGCGCCAATACCTATTGTTGGAACCTCCAAAGCTTGTGTGATTTTGTCCGCCAAATCAACAGGAACACATTCAAGTAGCACCATATCGGCTCCTGCGTCTTGCAATAGCAAGGCATCTTCGAGCATTTTATCTGCCATTTTTTGATCCCTACCTTGTACAAAATAACCACCCAACTTATGCACCGACTGTGGCTGTAAACCCAAGTGAGCACAGACTGGCACTCCGTGACGAGATAGTTGTGTGACATTTTCTATTTGAGACTCACCACCTTCTAACTTCACCATATGCGCACCTCCTTCTTGCATTAAACGAGACGCATTTTTAATGGCATCGACCGTAGAGGTGTAGCTCATAAAAGGTAGATCACTTAAAACCAAGGAGTAATTGCAGACAGGTGACACGATTTTTGTATGATAAACCATATCATCCATTGTCACTGGCACGGTTGATTCGCAACCCTGAATGACCATCCCCAAGGAGTCACCCACCAAAATAACATCAACCAACTGCTGATCTAAAATCTGGGCAAAGCTAGCGTCATATGCCGTTAACATGACAATTTTATCTCCAGCTTGCTTCATATTACGAAGTTTTTTTACTGTCATTTTTGCGGACACTGTCACTCTCCTTGTTTTATCAACTCTAAGTCATCAGAAGCCAATATTGAGATACATTCTGCAAGCGTTTTTCCATCAGGAAAAATCAAATCAGGAGCTAACTCTTGCAAGGGATACAAAACAAATGAGCGTTCTCGCATATAAGGATGCGGAACCGTTAATGTTGCTGTATTAATAATATTATTATCATATAAAAGCAAATCAAGATCTAAAGTACGCGCCCCCCAACGCTGACCATCTCG
>CAZQTJ010000018.1:1636-10070 GCA_964596035.1 uncultured Cocleimonas sp.
GCTAAATGCACTGATTGCAAATCAGGGTTTCCAGAGTCACGATAAAACTTGGAACCTTGCTGTACTTGATGCCACAACATAACAGCAAATAAAAATGCAGGCGTAACAGGCTTACCTGAACGAATACGCTTGTCAGTATTAGCTAACGCGGCTCGTACCAATGTATCAAACTGCTTTGTTTTATCATCTATAAAACTTTGCTCTGCAAGCGGAAATAGGCAAGAAAACAAGTTGTATTGACGCAGTAAGTCTAATGTCATTAATGCTTGCCCACTATGAAACAACTTCAGCGTTTCATCAAATAAACGCGCTGGAGCAATTTGCGATAATAAACCCGACATTTCACAAATAGGTGCTTCCGTTTGAGGCTCTAAAGAGAAATCTAGCTTCGCCATAAAGCGAATGCCACGCAACATTCTAACGGGATCTTCGCGATAACGAACGTCAGGATCACCTATTAAACGCAACTGTCGCGCCTCGATGTCTTTCATCCCACCAACAAAATCAAGCACATCGCCTGTCTTTAAATCATAAAACAGCGCATTGATTGTAAAATCACGCCTTACAGCATCTTCTGCAACTGTTCCATAGACATTATCGTGGATAATGCGACCATCATTACTTACTTGACCTTTATCACTTTTGTCGTGAGGAGCGCGAAAAGTAGCCACTTCAAGATAATCACGCCCAAAATGAACATGAGCAAGGCGAAAACGTCGCCCTATTATACGAGTGGAAGGTAATACTTGTTTGATTTGTTCGGGGTGGGCATTGGTAGCAATATCAAAATCTTTAGGTTGCTTATCAAGCAGTAAATCACGAACAGCCCCCCCTACTAAATAGGCCTCATAACCTGCCTTGGTCAAAGCTTTTAAAATCGTGCGTGCTTTTTTACAGATTTGCTTTTCAGTGATTCCATGCTCGGAAAATGGAATTCGAACCACATCCGTCATCGAGCAACCTTAAGGGGTAAATTCCATTTAAATAACAAGCCCATTATTAAATAACATCCTATGTAGACCAAGAAATCGAACACTCTCTTTTAGTAGCAGAGAGCAATAAAATAAACTAATTGATTCTGTGCATACTAACATGAAGCGATATTTTTCGGTAGCTGAGATATAGCAAACAATCAAGCTCATTATTCTCTCAAATATGACTCAGGATTAAATTGCAAATAAATCCTCATCAGTGATTAAAGACTTAGCCATGACGATAGCATCTTCACGCCCATTTTCAGCGGGGTAATATTTTTTCCTACGTCCTATTTCATTATAACCAGAGGACTCGTAAAGATGAATCGCTACAATATTTGACAATCTTACTTCTAAAAAACAGGTACTTGCTCGATATTGCTTTACAATCCACTCCGCCTCTTCTAACAGCTTTCTACCCCAACCCTGCCCTTGCAGGCTAGGATGAATACATAAATTTAAAATATGCGCTTCTCCTGCCGCAGAAGAACTAATCAAGTAGCCACTAAAAACACCGTCATGCTCAAATACCCAACAGCTATAGCTAGGTTTACTTAAGCAGTCTTCAAACAACTTACGCGACCATGGGAAAGGATATGCCATTTGCTCAACAAGCATCACATCGTCCAAGTCAGACAATGTCATTTTACGAAAATATTGCAACGCTCTTCTCATGAATTACAACGGCGAGTTTATTAAAGAAAGAGCTAACTTTAAATCTTCCCACGATTTATATTTATCGCGTGGCTGACGTAATAAGTATGCAGGATGATAAGTAACGACCACAGGAATATCGAAACCTGCTATTTTATGTCGCCTCCCGCGCAGTCGCGCTAAAGGCTCTTTAGTATCCAATAGGTGCTGAGTAGCGATTCTACCTACAATTAAGATAAGCGACGGATTAACCAAATCAATTTGTCGTTTCAAATAGTTAAAACAGGCGGCTGACTCTTCTTTTTTAGGGTCTCTATTATTCGATGGACGACATTTCAACGTATTCGTGAGGTACACAACAGATCGATCTAATCCTACTGCCTGCAACATATTATTTAATAACACGCCTGACTTTGATTGATCTGTAAAAGCGCGTCCCTGAAGATCATCTTCTTCTTTCGGCGCATCTCCAATAATCATCCACTTTGCATTAACAACACCTTCACCAAAGACAGTTTGTGTTCTTACACTGTATAAATCACATTGCTGACAAGCTACGACCGCAGCCTGTAATTGCTTCCAATCTAAAGAAGTACAATCAGCATATGATTTCACCGCTGTTTTTTCCACTATTGGCTTAACAGCTAATCTTGGTGACGATGATTGTATATTTCCAGCTAACTCACTGCGAAATTTTTTATTGGATAGAGAAATATCGGAGACTTCTGCGACATCAACAGTGGAAACCGAACGAACATCATCATGTCCAGTTAGCGATGTTGGAGGTAGTTTGAATTCGGAAGTTTGACGAATAACTTCCTTGTCACTAGATTCAAAAATACTAACGTCAACAGCATCACGAGAAACCCAGACAGGGATTCCCATGGCTTTCAGGTAAGAAAGTTGCTGTTGCGTTACCGCCATTTAAAGCTCCTTTAAACCACGTTATACTGAGGATGCGCTCTATCCAAAGTAATGGAAAGTTTATTTAAAGCATCTAAGTATGCCTTAGCGGAAGCAATAACAATATCGGTATCTGCTCCTGTTCCATAAACTAAGCGCCCTTCTTTTTCTAAACGAACATTCACCTCTCCTTGAGAGTCTGTCCCGCTCGTCACATTGTTGACAGAATAAAGTTCTAAAACGCCGTAATCGGTCACAATGCTTTTTATCGCAGAATAAACCGCATCAACAGAACCACCGCCATCCGCTTCACCTGTGACTTCTTTGCCGTCAATCGAAAGCACCACTTTTGCATGTGGCGTTTCTCCTGTTTCTGAACAAACCCATGACGAGATTAATTCATACTTCACGTTTGATGCCGCAGATAAAGACTCATTCGCAATGACCATTAAATCTTCATCGTAAATCTCATGTTTAAGATCTGCCACTGTTTTATAGCGATCAAAAATAGTATTCAATGCACTTTCGCTTTCAACGGCAATACCTAAACTAATTAAACGATCCTTTACCGCCGCTCGCCCTGAATGTTTACCTAAAACTAATTTATTATCCGACCACCCTACATCTTGCGCACGCATTATTTCGTAGGTTTCACGCGACTTTAAAATACCATCTTGATGAATACCTGACTCATGCGCAAAGGCATTTTTACCCACAATCGCCTTATTAGGCTGGACAGGAAAACCAGTCACCGACGACACTAAGTTTGATGCTGGCACAATAATGCGCGTATCAATATTCGTATCACAAGGAAAAATATCCTGACGTGTGCGTACTGCCATCACCACTTCTTCTAAAGAAGCATTACCTGCCCTCTCACCCAAGCCATTGATGGTACATTCTACTTGACGCGCACCATTAAGCACGGCGGCAAGCGAATTACCCACTGCTAAACCTAAGTCATTATGACAGTGAACAGAGAAAATAGCTTTGTCCGAGTTCGGTACACGCTCGATAATTTGGCGCATAGTTTCACCAAACTGATGAGGAATATTATAACCCACTGTATCAGGAATATTAATGGTTGACGCACCTGCATCAATCGCTGCCTCAACAACACGACAAAGAAAGTCTATTTCAGAACGCCCCGCATCTTCAGCAGAAAACTCCACATCATCGGTATATTGACGCGCTCTTTTAACCGCGTGAACCGCCTGCGCAAGCACTTGCTCTGGCTCCATGCGCAATTTTTCTTTCATATGGATAGGTGAGGTTGCGATAAAGGTGTGAATACGACCTGACTCAGCGGGTTTAATCGCCTCGCCTGCCCTGTCAATATCTTTATCTAAAGCACGAGCGAGACCACATACCGTACTGTTTTTTACTGCTGTTGCAACAGCTTTAACCGACTCAAAATCACCAACACTAGCAATAGGAAAGCCAGCTTCGATTATATCAACATTCATTTGCTCTAATAATTTAGCAATACGAACTTTTTCATCTTGGGTCATTGATGCGCCTGGGCTTTGCTCGCCATCACGCAAGGTTGTATCAAATATAATTAAACGATCATCAGACATTGTTCTACTCCATCACTTGTATTTTTTTAGCAATAATTGAGAGCTAAAAAGCGATACAAGAAAGCTGTTTATAGATAATGCTATCCGCACTTATGCAAATAGAATCGTCTATAGACATTAAAAATTCAGGGTGTACGTTTCACCTCGTCAGGCTCATATAATTCAAATTAGCTGCCCTAAGGCAGAAATAGAACGAGCAAGGATGCTAAGAGAAAGTAATTTGTAGGCAGGGAATAACCTGAACGCAACGCATTCATTATAGAAGTATCTATGTGGTTATTTGAAATCATGGGGGTAAAACTACCTAAAAAGTATTTTAGCTTCAAGCTTTAATTATGACTTTTTGCTTATTTATTTTTTGATATTTTACCCATAAGCCATAATACAGGTCCTGAAAAAGCATAAATCAAAAACACAGCAAATAAGACTTTGGGCGGGTCTATCGCGGTTAAAGCAAACACCAACACAACCACTAAAATAAATAAATGTGGAACCTTGCTGCGAAAATCAAAATCTTTAAAGCTATTGTATTTCACATTACTAACCATGAGTAACCCAGCAAATAAAGTCATCACCAATGCTGGAATTTGTATCGACTTGCCCGACACATCCAAATCATTGAAAACCCAAACCATTCCCACCATAATAGCGGCAGCGGCAGGGCTTGCAAGACCAATAAAGTAGCCTTTATCTACTTCTTCGTTTTGCACATTAAAACGTGCCAAACGCAAAGCGGCACAGGCAACGTATATAAAAGCAGCCATCCAACCAAGCTTACCCCAAGCAGCCGCCACATTATTCATATGCACCAACGCCCACTGATACATAATCAAACTCGGCGCTAACCCAAAAGAAACCAAATCGGCCAAACTGTCATATTGAGCACCAAACTCAGACTGTGTATTAGTCCAGCGAGCTACTCGCCCATCTAAACCATCCAGTATCATCGCTATAAAAACAGCGATGGCTGCTACTTCAAATTTACCATTGATTGCTGCAACAATTGCATAAAATCCACTAAACAGACCTGCTGTAGTGAAAAGATTGGGCAATAAATAAATGCCTTTGTGCGGAGTATTTTTATCAGTATTCATAATCCATTAATACCACATTTCCAGACAAAAAAAAACGAGCCAATTGGCTCGTTGAAGTGTAGCTAGTGGAACTTTTTTTATTGTTGTTAGCGGGATCTATCATAACGACCTCTTACTGAGCCATAACTGAATATGTAAAAATTCTTCCTTTTGTTTCTAAGCTGTATTCACTCCTAATGATTTCAACAACTATTTTTTCCCTTATATCTCTTAAAACCCACAGTGACAGCCGTTCTCTAATAAATTTAAAATACCCCCTAAATTACAATAAGATAAAACATCTAACCGCTAATAATTAACAGCATCACTTATAAATAAGCAGCTATAAGTCGCAGATAAATTTGCGTTTTTTTTAAAAAAAACTATGATGCAACCTTAAAAAAACTTGCAACCAAGGAAAATTCATGACAGCCAGCACCTATGACACCGAAAATGTAGAAGCCTTATCACAACAAATAAGACTTGCAGGAGATTTACTAGGAGAGGTGCTACAAGAACAGTCTGGAGATGAGTTATACAATACCGTTGAACATTTACGCACAGGCTATATAAACCTTTCAGGTAGCGACGACGACACCGAAAGACAGGCTTTAATGGCGTATATTGAAGACCTTGATGCTGTATTATTAGATAAAGTTACTCGCGCATTTAATGTTTTTTATATGCTATCCAATATTGTCGAAGAAGACTTTTTACACCGCGAACGTCGTAATCTTTACAACGGGGGCAAAAGGCTCTGGCAAGGGTCATTTTTAAGAACGGTATCAGAACTAAAAGAAGAAGGTCTTAGTGTAGCTGAAGCACAAGAAGTTATAAACCACCTACGCTACTCCCCTGTCTTTACCGCACACCCTACAGAAGCTCGTAGACGTACAACGATGACCTTGCAACGTCATATTTTTACGCTAATAGACCAATTACAACACCCGAATATATCTGACGACGAATCTCAAACCTTACTGCGTCATCTAAAAGCTCAAATACAAATCCTATGGAAAAGTAGCGACGTAAGAAATAACAAACCTAGCGTTGAAGATGAAGTTCGCTATGGTCTATTTTACTTTGATGCCAGCTTATTTAAAGCCATTCCAATGGTGTATCGTTACTTTGAACGCGCCACTCGCAAAGTTTATGGCAACAATGCTATCACCATTCCAACCGTACTACGTTTTGGCTCATGGATAGGTGGAGATCGTGATGGCAATCCCTTTGTCACACCAGAAGTTACTCGCCGAGCCATACGTCTACACATGCAACAGGCATTAAATGAATATTACAAGCGCATCAAAAAGCTACGCAAAGTACTCTCTCACAGTACCGACTATGTCACTCCAAGCAATGAATTCAATCTCTCTTTAGCATCAGATAATCAAGCACTTGCCAGTGATGTTTTTACAACAAACCCCGACCTCTACCACGCAGAACCTTATCGTCGTAAATTACAAATCATGCAGTATCGCTTAAAGCATAATTTACGCTTAGTTCAGGCGCGTATGGATGGCAAAAAAACCAAAAAAACCAAACAACATGCAGCCTATGCCAATGTAGCTGAATTCCTAACTGATCTACACCTTATCAGCGATTCTTTACATAGCCACAATGATGGCAATATTGCACGCCAAGAGCTAAAAGACTTAATTCGCTTAGTCGATACCTGTGGTTTTTCTTTAGTTGAGCTAGATATTCGTCAAGAGTCTAATATCCACACCGATGCCGTTACCGAAGTATTGCAACAGTTTATGCCCGATATTGACTACAGCACACTGCAAGAAACAGAGCGTCTAGCATTATTAAGCGAGTTGATTGAGCGTGAACATTTACCAAAAGCCAACCCCGCCTCACTCACTGAAAAATCGATCGAAACCCTAGCCGTATTTGATACGATGGTTGAGATGCGCGAAGAAACAGGCGACACTATTTTTGGAACCTACGTTATCTCCATGACACATGCCGCCAGTCATATACTCGAAGTCATGTTCTTGGCACGTTTAGCAGGTCTTGCAGGAAAAGATGCAGAGGGTAATTATTTCTGTAACATCGAAATTTCACCGCTCTTTGAAACCATCGAAGACTTACAACATATTGTCCCTGTTCTCAGCAAAGTGCTAGAAAATCCTACCTACAAATCACTTTTATCCGCCTCTGGTAACCTTCAAGAAGTGATGCTTGGTTATTCTGATTCTTGTAAAGATGGCGGCATACTCGCCTCACAATGGAACCTATACCGCGCACAAAATCAAGTCATCAAACTCACCAATCAATACGGTGTGGACTGTCGCTTATTCCACGGACGTGGTGGCACAGTAGGACGTGGTGGTGGACCAACTCACGAAGCCATTTTGTCGCAACCGCCTAATACCATCAACGGACAAATTAAATTTACCGAGCAAGGTGAAGTGCTATCCAATAAATACAGCAATATTGAAACGGCTGTCTATGAGTTAGGTGTCGGTATTACAGGTTTGTTAAAAGGCAGTAAATCCATTGTTAAAAAACACCAAGGTTTTAAAGAGGACTACCTAAATGGCATGTCTCAAATTGCCAGCCTTGGCGAAGAGAGCTACCGCGACCTCACTGACTTCACCGAAGGATTCCAAGATTATTTCTACGAAAACACCCCAGTGCAAGAGATTGGTCAATTAAACATCGGCTCACGCCCTTCACATCGCAAACAAGTCGAACGCTCAAAAAGTGCCATTCGCGCTATACCTTGGGTATTTGGCTGGGCGCAAGCACGACACACCCTACCCGCTTGGTACGGCATCGGCAGTGCGCTAAAAGGCTTTAAAGAAGAGCACGGCATTGAGATATTGCAAGAAATGTATCAGCAGTGGCCATTCTTCCGCGCATTATTAAGCAACGTGCAAATGGCACTCTTCAAAGCCCGTATGGATACTGCAAAAGAATACTCAAGCTTATGGAGCGACCAAGAACTTTCCACAAAAATTTACAACAAAATCAAACACGAATACGAACAAACCGTCGCTTGTGTCATGGAGATAGCAGACTTAGATAAGCTAATGGACGAAACGCCATTGCTACAATATTCACTAGAACGTCGCGAGCCATACCTAGACCCATTAAATCACGTACAAATAACCTTGTTACGCCGCCATAGAGAATATTTAACTAAAAATGGTGATGATGCTGAGTCTCCATATCTCGATGGTTTGTTGCTAACGATTAATGCGATTGCAGCAGGGATGAGGAATACAGGTTAGAAACATAC
>CAZQTJ010000018.1:10170-13072 GCA_964596035.1 uncultured Cocleimonas sp.
CCTATCGCACCACGGTTTCCAGACACATAACCACGCGCTGAAATTGCGCTATTACGATTAACTTGCAACATTGATCCTGTTGTTCCTAGCACTGATGTTAGGTTGTTGCCCACTGCGGTTACTGCTAGCTTGGGATCTCTTGACACAGGGTTTACACCAAAACCATTACCAGAGATAGTGCCTGTTGCTGTGACAGGACTATCATAATTAAATTGCACAGAACCAACTTTTGTGCCACTTAAACCACTATCATCCGCAGCGGCAATGGTTAGGTTATTTCCTACTGCTGTCACATTCAATGCAACGATACCGTCAACCAGATCACCATCTTCATTTTTTACTTTATCAAGGTCAATACGGTTACGAGTAATGCTTCCTACTGCGGTCGCACCACCGTTCTGATTGCCTTGAACTGCACCAACAACGGTATTATCAGCATTAAGATCAATCGAGGCATTGTTACCAACAGCTGTCACATCAACTTTAAGGTCTGTAATACCTGTTGTCCCTGCAGCTGTATTGCCCGATACAATTGCTGTTGAAGAAACAGGCGAATCATGGTTAAACTGATTTACTGATATATCAGCCTCTGCACCATCCATATCGACAACAGGTACATTCACAGTACCTGCCAAATCAATATCTTTATCATAATTTAACGTAATTTCACTATCGATAGTAACCTCAGGATAATCTGCACTTGCTGTTGTTGCTGCGAATACACATGCTAGGCTAACTGATACTGCTAATACTGACTTTTTCATTTTAATTTACCTTGTTTTTAAGTATTTAGGGTTTGGAGCCAAATAACTCTCATTACTTAGCTTTACGCCCTTAGGGGGTTGGGTTAAAAATTACTACTCGTTAAAAAATTTTTTATCTAATTTGTATATCATCGTCATAACACTCATTAACTCTTACGCTAAAGAGGCGACCAACTAACTGAGCGACACCACGTTCGACCAAAGAACGCACACCCATTTGGATTGGCTCGTCGGTACTTGAGCCGCCATCGTAAGCCACATTCTCTTTGTCGATAAAACGATACAAACCTGCTTTTGTGCGCTTACCAACAAACTGTTTTTGTAGTGAGATTGCATCAATCACCTCAAGGGTATGTACATTGACGATTCTTAAATCCATCGCAACATTCATCATCACCGTTTTAGAGCCAAACTCTAAGCCTGAAACATTCAACAACTTACCACCACTGTAAATATTATAATTAACCTCAGTGACAGCGCCTGTTATGTAATAATCTGCACTATGAATTTTTCCTGATAACATCGGCTTGTAGTTAATAGAGCGTCCATTCGATAATTTGTAACGCCTCTTATCACCGATACGCTTCTTTTTCATCAAGTCGCTTTCAACATTAAAAGAAGAGATATTTCTTCTTTCGACCACTTGAATAGCTTTTATTTTACTAAGTGCTGTAATCGCCATTGATTCAACACCTTGCGTGATTTTATAACCTTCTGCCGAATTCACTTTGCCTGTTTTATCAGGGATTTGGTCAATGGTTACTTTGATCTTGCGTGATAGTTTTATACGATCAGAAACACAAGATAAGCCGGTGGTATAACGTGTGTTGTTCTCTGTGATGTTCGGCCCTTGTAATGGCTCTACCTCGTTATAATGACGTGAATTACTCGAACACCCTGCCAATAAAGACAGCGTTGAAACAGCAGATATTAAGAATATATTTTTCATGGCTTAAATTTCTTTTAATAAGGACAGTGAGTCATTGAATTTCATCTATTATTTTAATTTGAAATACTGACTGGCTATATTTTTTAGGGTAGCCCGAAACTACTCGTTGTTGGTGTAGTTTAAGACTTGGTCATAATCAATCTCTGCATCGACTTGAGCATCCGATGACATTGTGTTGTCTTTTGCATCTTGACTGGTGCTGAGCGTTACCGAACTATTATCACCCGCTAATACGACGCTAATATTGTTGGCAGAAGCGCTGGTTCTAGGGTCAACTAAAGAGGTTCCTGAGCCGCCACCAACACCATTGCTATTGGTTTTACGTAAAATATTAACAGGGCATCTTTCAGGATTTGCGTCACACATAAACATCAAACGATTTTGACCCACTTGAATCTGATCAGCCGTAGGAAAATTCCAGCTACCAACTTGCAACTCATTAGCATTCACAGCAACAGCAGTAAGCGCAAATAATGAAGCACTAATAGAAAGTAAAATTGTTTTCATGGTCATACCGCCTTAAATAATTAGTCGTTTTATCAAGTAATTATCAATGCTATTCCTTATTTTTATAATGGTTGGCGTCCTGCCTTGCATCAACTTATGTGTGTATATTAGGTGTCTGAATTTATTCTGAACAGCACAACGAGGATGATTCATACAATTTGCCAGATAGCTGGAAAATTACCCGTTTATTGCTTAATAAACGGTCTAAAATAAAGAATGAGTGGAAATTAATCACACCAGAGAAAACATTAATATGACAAATAACGCATCCAATAATGAAACAAGCTATTCCCTACCCCTTCGTATCTACTACGAAGACACCGATGCGGGCGGCGTGGTGTATCACTCAAATTATTTGAATTTTTTTGAACGCGCCCGTACTGAATGGCTACGTGACTTAGGCTACGAGCAAGATAAGCTACGCCAACAACAGAACATTGTCTTTGTCGTCCGCAATGTAAACATCGCCTACTTAAAACCCGCACTCTTTAATGATGAAATTATCGCAACCGCCAAAATTAAAAAGCTAGGACGCAGCAGCATGGAAATATCACAAAAAATACTGCGAGAAAATGATGATAAGAAAACCGAGCTACTTGCAACAGGGCTTGTTGTGATTGTCTGTGTAAACGCAACGAAATTTAAACCTGTGAAAATTCCAGATGCAATACGCGAGGCTATG